>JAQCFD010000029.1 GCA_027618305.1 Pseudomonadota bacterium | reverse complement strand
GGACATGGACGCGACGACCCGTGACTTTCTCCATTGGCTGTCAGCCCTGATCGCGCTTCCCGCGATCGCCTATTCGGGGCGGCCATTTTTCCGTTCGGCCCTTGCGGCACTGCGTGGCGGTCACACCAATATGGACGTGCCGATCTCCCTGGCGGTCATCCTCGCCGCGGGCGTGAGCCTGGTGGAGACGATCGGCGGCGGGGTGCATGCCTATTTCGATGCCTCGATCACCCTGCTGTTCTTCCTGCTTGTCGGTCGCTATCTCGATTTGCGGGCGCGCGCCGAGGCGCGGCGCTCGGCCGAGCGCCTGCTTCTGCTTCGTGCAACGTCCGCGCTGGTCGAGGGGGACGACGGGTCTCTGTCTTATGTCGCGGTCGAGGATCTGGCTCCGGGCATGATGGTTCGCGTTGCACCGGGGGAGCGTTTTCCGGTCGATGGCGAAATTGCGCGCGGCGAGACCGACGTTGATGCGAGTCTGGTTACCGGCGAGTCCCAGCCGCAGGCAGCCGGGCAGGGGGGCTCGGTGTATGCCGGGACGATGAACCTGAACGCGCCCGTTGCGGTGCAGGTCGGGCGTACAGGTGACGATACGCTCCTCGCCGAGATCGTTCGCCTGATTGAAGATGCCGAACAGGGACGCGCACGGTTCGTGCGCATCGCCGACAGGGTTGCGCGCTGGTACGCGCCGGCGGTCCATATTCTGGCCGCGGGGACGTTTGCGGGATGGGTGCTGTTCAGCGTCGCCGGTTGGCAGGTCGCGCTCCTGCACGCCGTTGCCGTGCTGATCATTACCTGCCCTTGTGCGCTGGGACTGGCGGTGCCCGTCGTGCAGGTGGTCGCGAGCGGTCGCCTCCTCAACCGCGGCATTCTGTTGCGCTCCGGCGATGCCCTGGAGCGGCTGGCCGCCATCGACACGATCGTCTTCGACAAGACCGGCACCCTGACCCTGGGCCATGCGGTTCTGACCAACCACGATGAAATACCGCAGACGTATCGCGTCATCGCCCGCGACATGGCTGCCGCCAGTCAGCATCCGCTGTCCCGTGCCGTTCAAGGCGCGTTTGGGATCGGCCGGCCACCGGCAGATGCGCGCGAGGTTTCCGGATGCGGGGTGACAGGAACGATTGATGGATCGGCTTGGCGGTTGGGCCGGCGTGACTGGTGTGGGGCGGCGGGTCGGCCCGCGAAGGGCCGGGGATCGGAGCTCTGGCTGTCCCGCGATGGGGTTCCCGTCGCCGGATTCGCCTTCGATGATGCCATACGCCCGGACGCGGCCTGCACCATCGATACGCTCCTGGCGCGCGGTTTCCGTGTGGAGCTCCTGTCGGGAGACCGGTGTGAAGTGGTGGACCGTGTGGCCGAGACCCTCGGGATAACCGAACGACGTGGCGGTGTGACGCCGACGGAGAAGGTCGCGCGCTTGCGTGAGTTGGCGGCGCAGGGTCGTCATGTGCTGATGGTGGGTGACGGGCTGAATGATGCGCCGGCGCTGGCCGCGGCGCATGCTTCCATGTCTCCGGCTTCGGCTGCGGATGTCAGCCAGATTCAGGCGGACCTGGTGTTTCAGGGTGAGCGGCTCGAGCCCGTGGCCGTGGCCCTGGCGGTGGGCCGCCGCGCCAATCGTCTGACAACCCAGAATGTCGGCCTCGCAATTGTCTACAACGCCATTGCGGTACCGTTTGCGATAGCAGGTTTCGTCACGCCGCTGGTTGCGGCAGTGGCGATGTCGTCATCGTCGCTCCTGGTGACGACGAATGCGCTGCGCTTGAAGCGCGAAGGAACGGACGAAGCGATATGAACATCATCGCGATCCTGATCCCGGTCGCCCTGCTGCTTGGCGGCCTGGGGCTCGCGGCCTTCATCTGGTCGATACGCACCGGCCAGTATGATGATCTCGACGGCGCGGCGCGGCGCATCCTGATTGATGACGAACCGGTTGATGACCCGGTGGACACTGCGCGGAAGACCTAGCGGCGGCCGCGCAATCCCATGATGTAGGCGATCACGTCGTCCACTTCTTTTTCGCTGAGAATCAGGTTGGGCATGTTCCGGTGTGGCGAGTTCAGAAACACCCGCAGGCCGAGCGGCGTGACCGACGGCGTGCTTGCGATTTCTTCGAATGCAGGCACGGGATTACGGGGGTTGGCCGGCCAGTCGCCGCCGACGATATGACAGGTGGCGCAAACCCGCTGTGCGAATATGGCGCCTGCTTCCGGATCGCCGACCATCTCCTGGGCCTGTGCGGATCCAAGCCCGAGAATGAGGAACATCGAAGCGGGCAGAATTGTTGGAATTGCGCCGTAGTTCATTTCATCCGGTGTCCTGATTTCATATGGCCAATGCTACTTTGCGATGAAATTCGACAGAGATGTTGAGGCAGATCAAACGTGATGGGCTTTGACGCGAGTCGGGCCGGAAAACTAGATTTCGTTATTGCGCCGGGAGGGGTGCACGGACAAGGGGAGTTCTCGATAGAAATGGATATTCTTTCCTGGCTTGTATTGGGCCTGATCGCCGGCTTGATCGCCAAGTTTCTCATTCCCGGAGACGATCCAGGGGGCATCATCGTTACGGTATTGGTTGGGGCTGCGGGCGGTTTTCTCGGTGGGTTCGTAGCGCGGACACTCGGTCTTGGAGATGTAGACGGCGTCAATCTTGGCAGTCTTATCGTGGCGGTTGTCGGTGCCTTCGTTTTGTTAATCGCATTGCGCGTCATCTTGCGGAAACGCGCCTGAACTTCAAAAATACTGTGAGGCCCCCGCCGCCTCGCCCGCTGCGGGACCTTTCTTTCGGCGGTAGCGCTCCCAGATTGCTATAAACTTTCGGGGGAGGGTTTGTGTCATGGCGAAAAATATCGAGCCGCCGCCGCATGTTGATGACCCGGTTGGTTCGGGCACTGCGGGCGCCCGGGAAATCGGCTTTGAAGTTCCGGCGCGTTACAACGCGAGCGAGATTCTGTTTCGAAATCTCGACGCGGGCCGTGGTACGCGGACGGCGATCCTCGCGGCGGATACAAGCCTGACATATCGGGATCTGTGTGATCTCGCCGGGCAGGCGGGAAACGCCTTGCGCGATTGCGGCCTTCGGCGCGGTGAACGGGTGGCGATGCTGCTCGACGACACACCGGTCTATCCGGCCGCGTTCTTCGGTGCGGTGCGTGCGGGCTATGTCCCGGTCCTGATCAATATCCTCTCTCCGCCCGATCTGATCCGCTACTACATTGAGGACAGCGCCGCGCCGGTCGTGATCTGCGAAGCCGCTTTGCTGGACAGTCTCCGCGAAGCATTGATGGATGGTCCGGCGGTCGATCGGATTGTCGTTGCCAATGGCAGTGTGGATGGCAAGGTTTCAGCGGATTTGCCGGGCCGTGTGGAGGGCTGGGACGCGTTTGTGTCGGGTCAGGACACGGCGTTGGAAGCGGCGGACACCCATCGCGACGAGATGGCGTTCTGGATGTACAGTTCCGGGAGTACGGGCCGACCCAAAGGCATCGTGCACCTGCAGCACGACATGCTCTACACGGATATGAGCTATGGCCGATCCGTTCTGGCGTTGTCGGAGGACGACATCGTCTATTCCGTGCCCAAGATCTTCTTCGCCTACGGGTTCGGGAATTCGATCACCTTTCCCTTCGCGGCCGGGGCCGCGGTGGTTCTCAGTGCGGGCCGACCCGAACCGGGCCCGATCTATGATGCGATCGAGCGATACAAGCCGACCGTGTTCTTCGGATTGCCGACACTCTACAACGCGTTGGTGGCGCATGAAGGGAGCGCGGAGCGCGACCTGACAAGTTTGCGCTTGTGCATTTCCGCCGCCGAACCGTTGCCCGATGAAACCTTCAACGAATGGCGGCGGCGCTACGGCCTGGAAATCGCCGAGGGTCTGGGCTCAACGGAGATGCTGCACATCTATGTCAGCAACTTTCCTGGTGACATTCGTCTTGGCACTGCCGGCAGACGGGTTCCCGGTTACGAGATCAAACTCGTCGACATGGACGGCAAGCCGGTGGCGCCTGGTGAGGCGGGAACCATGTGGGTGCGCGGGGAGTCCCAGGCACCGTTCTACTGGAATCAACCCGACAAGACCGCCGACACGATGCGCGAAGACTGGATATATACGGGTGATCGATTTCAGGTCGATGATGACGGATTCTACACCTTCGACGGACGGGCCGACGATCTGATCAAGGTAAGCGGACAGTGGATCTATCCGCTGGAGATTGAGCGATGCCTCAACGACCATCCCGAGGTCCAGGAAAGTTGCGTACTCGGCGTGGCCGCGCCGGACGGACTGATGACAACCAAGGCCTGGGTCGTGATGAAGTCGACGGCCGGGGATGACGACAAAACGACAAGGCGCCTGCAGGACTATGTGAAGACCAGGCTTGTCCCGTACAAATATCCGCGCATCGTGGAGTTTCGCGGTGACCTGCCAAAAACGGGCACTGGCAAAATAGATCGGCAGGCCCTGCGCGCGGCCGAAACAGAGAAGCCATAGAGGGGGAACATCCAGTGGAACAGAATGTCTCATTTAAGTCCGATGGGCTGACACTCGCGGGCGTGGTTCACACGCCTGCGGACCTGGCGCCGGGCGATTCACGGCCGGCATTTCTGGTTCTGCATGGGTTCGGAACCGGTAAGGATGGGTCCACGCCGGAGATCCTGTCGAACATGCTGTGCGACTGGGGCTATGTCGTCATGCGGTTCGATTTCCGCAGCTGCGGCGACAGCGAGGGCGAGACCGGGTGGGTGATGTGCGAGGACCAGGTCCAGGATGTGAAGAACGCCGTGACATGGTTCGCCAAGCAGCCCTATGTGGATGCGGATCGTATCGGGGTGATCGGCCATAGCTTCGGTGCCGCCGTCGCCGTCTATGCGGGGGGCGTGGACAAGCGCATTGCCGCGGTCATTTCGTCATGTGGCTGGGGTGACGGCGAAAGCAAGTTCCGTCTGCAGCACAAGTCGGATGAGGAATGGGCCCGGTTCCAGAATATCCTGACGGAGGGCAAGGCCCACCGGGAGAAGACCGGAAAATCGCTGATGGTGGGCCGGTGGGACATCGTACCCATCCCCGAACATCTGCGCGGGCATATGGGCAAGAATGTGCTGATGCAGTTCCCGGCCGAGACGGCACAGAGCATGTACGATTTCCGTGCGAATGATGTGATTGGCAACATTTCGCCGCGCCCGGTTCTCCTGTTCCATGCCGCCGACGATTCCGTGACGCCGACGGATCAGTCATTGCAGCTCTTCGCCCACGCGAAGCAGCCTTGCGATTTGATTCTGGCGTCGGACGTCGACCATTTTCCGTTCTCTCTCGACAGTACCCGCGCGCGCGATGCCGTGAAGGGCTGGCTGGACGTTTACTTCCCGGCCTAGTGGGCGCGCGGATTCTCGGCTACGCTTAGTCCTCTTGAATGCGATGGGGGAGCGGAGACATGCCGACCAAGATATTTACGCCGACGGCCGAGGAAATGGACGCGCGGATTGCGCGGTTCAATGAGCTTGAGCCGATGTCGACGACCGATGATCTGGCCTGGGTGCCGCAGGATGCCTGGGAAATCTTCTTTGCCCGCAAGATCATGGCGGTGATTCTCGAGGACACGAAGAGCCCGTTTGGCAACCGCGCGCCCATCATCGGCGCGAACGGAACGACCATGTTCATCTCCGTCATGCCACCCGGGCAGGGTCCATGCCTGCACGACCATAACGAGACCTATGAGACCTTCATGGTGCTGCAGGGATCGATCGAATACCGGGTGGGTGATCCCATTGAGCACAAACGCGTGCTGAACCAGTGGGACGTCTTTTCGTGCCCACCGGGCGTCTATCGCGAGTTCAACAATGTGGGCGAGGGGGACGCGGTCCAGCTCACCATTCTCACCGGTCCCATCGAGCGCGACGACGTCACGATGCCCCATTCGGTCAAGGAACGCGTGACCAGGGAATACGGCGCCAAGGTCGCCGACGCCTTTGGTGAGATCATGCCGTTCGATCCACCGAAATCCTGAGCTTCGGCGTGTTTGAACCGACCATCGGCGGGGATATGTGATGGCCCAGATCGAAGCCAACGGGATTACCCAGTATTACGATATCCAGGGTGATGGCCCGCCGATTTTGCTGGTCGCGGGCATGGGCGGAACCGCAAATTATTGGGCCGAGCAGGTCACGTTCTTTGCGCAAACCCGTACCGTGATTACCTACGATCAGCGTGGGACCGGGCGCAGCAGCCATGAACCGGTGGCGAGTATTGAGCAGTTGCGGGACGACCTGCTGGCGCTGCTCAATGCATTGGGTTTCGATTCAGTCGATTATCTCGGGCATTCGACGGGCGGCAACATCGGGCAGATCATCGCGATCGAGAATCCCGAGCGCCTCCGGAAGTTGGTGATCTACGCCAGTACCACCCACGGCGATGCCTACCGGTCGAAGGTCTGGCGCGTCCGGCGTTCGATCCTGGAAAATCAGGGTCCTGAGCTCTATGGCGACATGACGAGCCTGATGCTCTATCCGCCGGACTGGATCGCGGAAAACGCCGAACTGCTTGAGAAACAGCAGGCAGCGCAGGTCGCGATGCTGGCGCCGGTGTCGGTCATGACCAGCCGCATCGAGGCCGTTCAGGCATTCGATCGACGCCATCAGTTGTCGGATATCAATGTGCCGACCCTCGTTTTGTGCGCGCGTGATGATCACCAGACTCCGGCCTATTTCTCGGCCGCGTTGGCCAAGTCCATCCCGGGTGCGGAATACAGCCTGCTCGACTATGGCGGGCATGCCTGCTCCCGGACTGTCCCGGATGCGTTCAACAAGATCATCGCGGAATATTTCGCGCGCTAATTCATCATTTCAAAGGAGACCGACATGGCCCATGAAGCGATAATCCCCCCCGGCTCAGCACCGCCGCTCGCGCCCTATTCACCGGGCGTCAGGACCGGAAACACGATCTATGTGTCGGGTATCCTCGCCATGGATGCCGATGGGAAAACGGTCGGTGCCGGAGATATCAGGGTCCAGACCCGGCATGTGATCGAATCCATCAAGAGCGTGGTCGAAGCCGGCGGCGGCAAGCTTTCCGACGTGGCATTCAACCAGATTTTTCTGGCGGATTTGGGCGACTATGCCGGTATGAATGAAATCTATCGCGAGTATTTCGGGGACAATCCGCCCGCGCGTTACTGCATCAAGGCCGAGTTGGTGAAACCGGCATTCCTGGTGGAGATTTCGTCGACCGCACATCTCGTTTGACGCACCGCATATAGCGACCCTACGGGGCCTGTGGTTCACGACGCGTGCTGGCGCGCCCGGCAGCGATCAGTGCACCGACGACGACCAGCACACCGACGATCTGCAACGGTGCGAGGCTTTGATCCAGCAGGATAAAGGCCGCACCGATCGTCGCCACGGGCTCGATGTATGAAAACAGTGTTGTCTTGACCGGTCCGATCATCTGGATGCCGACGAAGTAACCAATCAGGGCCGCGGCGAAGAGCAGGTTGTTGATGACAAAGCCCCACCATGCGGGCGTGGTGTTCGGCAGCAGAAATTCGCCGCGGATCAGGGTCGCCGCGAGAAATATCACGGCGGCCGTCGCCGCGATGTACAACGTGACCTGTCGCGCGTCGCCGGCGCGTATGACGCGGCTGCTGACAACTGAAACAATTGCGAGACCCAGCGCGCCCACAGCGGCGAACGCGATGCCCAGCGGGTTCAGTGTGCCGCCGTGGATCCCGAGCGCGAGGGCGAGCCCGGCGAAGGCGATCACTGCGGAGAGGATGGTCGTCAGCCGCAGCCGTTCCCATCCCATCACGACCACCAGGAATGTCGTGATCAGGGGAAACAAATAGAAAATCAGAACGGCCAGGGGGACCGGCAGGATTTCAATCGCGGCCAGCACTGACCATGAGTAGATCGCTGTAACAACCCCGAGGCCGCAGGCGATCAACCCCTCACGCCTGGGAAGCAGAAGCGATTTACCTGTCGAGGCAAGAACAACGAGGAGAATGATTGCGGGTAGGAAATAGCGGACGGTCGAAACGGATAGCGGGTTCGCGCCGCCCGTGTAGGCGAGCCCCGCAAGCGTATTGGACAGCGCAAAGCAGACCCCGACGCCCAGCACGATGAGTATCCCCAATACCTCACGGCGCAAATTCATTCTCCTCGGTGCGAGCTTGCCGATACCATAAGGGTGACACCCATGGAGTCGCAGTACGAATTGTGCTTCCGTGTTCAATTCCAACCATGGGCGACAGCGAAACGAGGTTCCGATGACTGGCGATCCCCTGATTTATCTCAACGGCGACATTGTCGAGACGGCTGATGCGCGTATCTCACCGTTCGATCGCGGATTCCTCTGGGGCGATGGCGTTTACGAGATCACGCCCTGCTTTGGCAGTCAGATGTACCGGCTCGAAGATCACATCGATCGTCTGTATCGGTCCCTGCGCTATGTGCGGATTGATCCGGGCCTGACCCAGGCCGACATGGTGGCCGCGACCGAGAAACTGCTCGCGGCCAACGCGGACCGCCTCGGCGCAAATGCCATGTACAGGATTGGCCATTGGGTCACCCGCGGTGTGGACGGGCCCTCCATGCGCGTGCATGCGGCGGGACCCGCGACGGTCATGATTTTCTTCCGCCCGGTCGATACGGCCGCGATTGCGCGGAACTATGCGCAGGGGGTGAAGATGACGATCTCGTCGGTGCGTCGAAATCCGCCCGAATGCGTCGAGACCCGCGCCAAGGTGACCAGCAAGATGAACCAGATTCTCGCCGAGCTGGATGCCGCGACGCGGGACTCCCTGGCGTTGATGCTCGATCTGGACGGGAATATCGCCGAGACATCGGTGGCGAACTTCTTCCTCGTGCGCGACGGTGTTGTGTGGACGTCACCGGATCGGAATATCCTCGAGGGGGTCACCAGAAAGGTCGTGTTCGAGCTGTGCGAGCGACTGGACATCCCGCTGGAGGAGAGGTTGTTCACCATGTACGACGTGGCCCAGGCAGAGGAATGTTTCATTACCTCAAGCGCAATCTGCGCGACGCCGGTCTCGTCCGTGGATGGTTTTGTGCCCAAGCACGGTATTCCGGGACCGATCACGACCCGCCTGATCGATGCGTTCGCCTCGGACACGGGTTTCGATTTCCGGCACCTCGATGCCGCAGCGGAATAACCGGATCATGTCGGGACTGAGCGCTTTCAACTTCAAGTCATGGATCGACGAGCATCGCGATCTGTTGAAGCCACCGGTCGGCAATGCGTTGGTTTGGCGGGATACGGACTTCATCGTGATGGTGGTCGGAGGGCCGAACCGGCGGACCGATTTTCATGATGATCCCTATGAAGAGTTCTTCTATCAGCTCGAGGGAAACATGTTCCTCAAGATCATGGAGCACGGTCGGCCGCGCGATGTGCCGATCAATGAGGGCGATATCCTTTTGTTGCCGCCACATGTTCGCCACTCGCCGCAACGGCCTGAACCTGGGAGTGTTGGTCTGGTCGTTGAGCGGCGGCGTCCGGCGGATCAACTTGATGGATTCGAGTGGTTTTGCGGCACATGCAACGACCTGCTGTATCGCGTCGAGGTGCATGTGGGAAATATCGTGAAAGATCTGCCGCCGCTTTTCGAAGTTTTCTACAACTCGGAAGAATTGCGGACTTGCAAGGCCTGCGGTGCGGTTCATCCGGGGCGCAATAATACCGTGTAACCAACTGTATTTGAACGCAATTATACCATTTTTGAGGTTTTTGAGGCGGTATCCGGCGGAAACAACATAATTCTCTTTATTCGGCATGCGAAGAGTCTGTAGTTCTATCTATGGGGGTTGAATGCAAGTTCAACAACACTGTGGAAGGCGAGCAGAATGGCTTTGTCATACGAAAACAGCCCACCGGAGGTTTTGCGTCGGCGCGCGATCCTGATCGTCGATGACGAGAAGCTCCAACGTAACCAATTGGTCGAGTGTCTGTCCGACCTGGATGTCGTCATATTTCAGGCCGGAAACGGCGCCGAGGCGCTGGAAATCATCGATGACCAGATGCCCAGCCTCGTGATCATGGATATCCGAATGCCCGTCATGGACGGCGTGGCGACGGTGGATGAGCTGTCGACGCGTGTCGGTGACATGAAGATCATTTTGATGACGGGAGATCCCACGTCGCTCGAAGCGGCTTACGAGCGCCGACCCAACGTCTTCACGATTATAGAAAAGCCGTTGCCGCTTCGCGTCCTGCGGCGCTTTGTTATCGAAGCTCTTGGGCTTGGAGCGTAGATCGCCCCGCGGATGCTTCGTGTTCGGTTTCATGGGTGATGGGCAGCTCCACGACGAACTCACATCCACCGTCGATGTTTCGGGCGACGATTGAGCCGCCCATGCCTTTGACGATCCCGTAGCTCACGGAGAGGCCGAGACCGGTCCCGACACCAACTTCCTTGGTCGTGAAGAAGGGATCGAAGATGCGCTCGAGACTCGCCTCGGAGATGCCGCCGCCGGTGTCGCGGACACGTATGCAAACAACGGCATCGTCCGTATCTTCCATCAGTTCAACATCGATTGTCCCGATGACCTCTTTGCCGTTACCTGTCGGCGATGTGTCGCGGATAGAATCGCGTGCGTTGGTCATCATATTGATGAGCACCTGCTCCAGTTGAGATTCACTGCCATGTACGGCGTGATTGTCAGGGGGCAGTTTGACCTCGAGTACGACAGCTTCGAGTTCGAGTTGGCCACGCATCAATTCACATGCGTTGCGCACCGCGCGTGCCGGATCGAAGGCAACAAAATCCGATGTGTCATGGCGGCTGAAGACGCGCATATGCAGGATAATCTTGCCCATGCGCCCGGCCTGTTCGCTGATCAGCTCGAGATTTTTCGTTGCATAATCCAGGTCGGCCGTTCCGGCATCGGCCCGGATGAGCACATTGTCGGCCGCCATCCGCATGATGTTCAGGGGCTGGTTCAATTCATGTGCGATGCCGGCAGCCATTTCGCCAACCGTGGCCAGCTTTGATGCCTGGATCAGCTGGGATTGCAGGGATTTCTGTTCGGTGATGTCGCGGACGAGCGAGATGTGCATCGTGCCTGTGGGACTCTCGAACTGCGTCATCGCCACTTCAATGGGGATTTTCGTCTGGTCCTTGTGGATGCCGATCATCTCGCGCGTCGAAAATTGCGGCCGGAGGCTGATATCCGAATTGCCCGATGCGGTTTCGTAGGTGATCGGGACCAGGTCGCGGAGGTTCAAGCGAAGAAGGGCCGCGTGATCGAACCCGAATATGTCCTCGCTCGCGCGGTTTGCCATGATGATGTCGCCATGGGCATCGGCAACGATGATGCCGTCGGCTGCATTTTCAAGGACCGTATCGAGCATCTCCTCGCGCTCCACGAGGTCGGAACTGATGTGGTCTCGCGCAATTGCGGCCGACAGGATATTGGCCGCGGTTTGCAGGAATGTGATCTCGTCATTGGTAAATTCGCGGTGGGTCCGATTGTGAATGATAAGGATGCCGCGCGGGCTGGCACCCCCTGCGATGACGACACTGGCGGCAGAGATGGTGCCGATATCCTCCATGATCGGGCTTGTAATATCCGGGCTGTCAGGTTCGCCGCGATGGAAAACAACCGGCTCCAGCGCCGGTGCCTCGAAGAGGGTCTTCAGGTGCCGGATTCGCGGTTCGACGGGCCAGCCCACATATTTGCGACCCGCATCGTTTGCGCTGACGATACTGAACTCGGAAGAATTACGGTCGCGCTGCGAGATCAGGCAGATGTCCACGCTCATGATCTGGGCGATGACGTTGGCTGTCGTGTTCAGCAGGACCTCAAGATCAGGCTCGCTCAGTGCGTGCTGCCCCATTTTCATGATGGCCGTTTGCTGCTCGATGCGCGCGGCGAGCGTAAGTTCCGCATTCTTTCGGTCTGAAATGTCCTCGACGACAACGATCAGATAGGGGGGCTGCGAGCCTGATTGGTCGGTTCTGGACGCGGTCACCGCGACCCAGACTTGACTGCCATCCTTCCGGATGTAGCGCTTTTCACGGCTATAGGCGTCGCTGGTCCCCGCGATCAGACTGGCGCGGGCATCGAGGTCGGCCGAAAGATCGTCGGGGTGCGTGATGTCACGAAATGACAACGCGCGCAGTTCGGCCTCTGTGTATCCCAGTATCTCGCAATACCGCGCATTGATCCGTAGCCAGTTGCCATCGAACGACAGATGCGCGATGCCGACCGCGGCCTGATCGAAGGTGGCGCGAAACCGTTCCTCGCGTTCGCGAATTTCCTGGGCGGCGCGGACCTGATTGGTGATGTCATAGGAAATGCCGCCGACACCGGCCACTTGGTTTTTGGAATCATAGACCGGGAACTTGGTGATGCGGATGATGATTTCTTCCTCACCCTTGCCCGGAACGGTGATGTCCGCAGTCTGCGTCGTTCGGGTGCGCAGGACTTCCCGATCGAAGTCGTCGATCTGGGGGGCCCACGCGTCGTCGTGCACATCCGAAAGTGTTTGCCCGACGATATTTTTTTGGGGGATGCCATAGGTCCGCCGATAGGTCGCATTGACGTCCAGCAGATTTCCTTTCGGGTCCTTGAGCGTCTGATTGAAGGGGCTGTTGTCCCAAAAGGCGCGAAACCGTGCCTCGCTTTCTTCACGCGCGAGCTCCGCGCGTTTCAGCTCATCGATGTCTTCAACGATGGCAATATAATAGTCCGGATGGCCGTCGGGTCTCCGGGCCAGCGTCGCCGTGACATTCACCCAAACGATTTGCCCGTCCTTGCGGCGGTAGCGTTTTTGGAGGTCGTAGGAATCGATCATGCCGGCAATCAGCTGTCGATTGAGTTGCTCGTTGCGCTCCAAGTCGTCATCGAGCGTGAGATCGCGAATTTTGCGGACCATCAGTTCATCGATCGAATATCCCGTGATCTCCTGCATTTTCGCGTTCACGCGAATCCAGCTGCCGTCGAGCGTCGAATGGGTCATGCCAACGGACGCCGTCTCGAACGTGTGCAGGTAAGGCCGAAGTTGACCCTTGAGCCGATAAATTCTGTGCGTCGCCACGCCGCCGCCAATCACAAGCGCGACCAACAGCAACAGCGCGATCAAATAGGCTGTGCTGGCTTCGTTCATGGAACCAAACAATTCGAGCGACATCTACGCTCTCCGCAAGGATGACGAATTGAAGCCTAAACCCCATGCATGCGTGGCATCAACGCCACTATTGTGTGCAGCCAAAAAATGATGCCAGGCCGGCAGACCCCCCGCGTGTCAGCGCGCGACGGTTGACGGCGGCTTGTGCGCGGTAACCGGGGGTAGCACGCCTTCGAAGCGTTCGATATCCACAAGCGCGCTATGGGCACTGGGGCCTTGGCCGAGCCGCGACGTGCCGACGTCGCGTGTGAGGACATTCGGGTTGCCGTGTTTATCGAGGCTTTTTTCGGTGCCGGGCGCGGCCGGGTCGTACCAGGCGCCGGTGGCAAACTGAATGACGCCGGGGCGGACGTCATGCGTGACGCGTATCCCGGCCAGGGTCGCCCCGCGCGCGTTGAAGACCCGCACAATGTCGCCGTTGGAAAGATCGCGTGCCGCGGCATCGTCGGGATGAATCCAGACCGGTTCGCGTTCCTGAAGCTTGCTGTCCCGGCTGATCCGACCATTGTCCAACTGACCGTGCAGGCGTGTGCGGGGCTGGTTGGAGATCATATGCAGCGGATATGTTCTCGCCAGGTCGGCACCCAACCATTCGTTCGGTTCGCGCCAAACCGGGTGACCGGGGCAATCGTCATAGCCGAACCCGTCGACAACATCGGAGAAGATCTGGATCTTGCCCGAGGGCGAGCTCAGGGCGGCGGCCGTGGGATCGGCGCGAAATGATTCCAGCATGACGATCGGCTTTTCGGCACGCGGCGTCTCCACATGTCCGCTCTGCCAGAAGTCGTCGAATGAGGGCAGGGTCAGGTCCTGCTCTGCAGCCTGTTGTCGGGCGCGGTCGTACAGATAGCGCAGCCATTCCGCCTCGTTGCGCCCTTCGGTGAAGCTGGCCTCGGTACCCGCGCGGCGGGCGAGCGCGCCGAAAATGTCGAAGTCGTTACGCGCTTCACCGACCGGTTCGATGGCCTGATCCATCGCCATGATGAACCGGTCCTTCGATGTTGCGCCGATGTCGTTGCGTTCCAGCGTTGTGGTTGACGGCAGGACGATGTCGGAGAATTTGGCGGTTGCCGTCCACCAAGGCTCGTTGACGATGATGGTTTCCGGTTTCTGCCAGGCCCGCACGAGGCGGTTCAGGTCCTGGTGATGGTGGAACGGGTTGCCGCCACACCAATAGACGAGCCGAATGTCGGGATAGGTGCGGGTCTCGCCGTCGAACTCATATTCGGTTCCGGGATTCAGCAACATGTCTGAAATCCGCGCCACGGGAATCCATTCCGCGCATGGATTGTCACCCGTCGAGAGCGTGGGTGTCGGCGCCAGGCGTCGCGGGTTCCCGGTGTTGCCCATGCTGCCATATCCAAAGCCGAAACCGCGGCCGGGCAGGCCGATTCCGCCGAGCATGGCGGCGAGCGTCACGGTCATCCAGAAGGGCTGCTCGCCATATTCGGCGCGCTGCAGGGACCAGTTGGTGTTGATGAATGTCCGCTTCGAGGCCATGCGCCGGGCGAGTTGTCGAATGGTGTCGGCATCGATGTCACAGATCGGTGCTGCCCATTCGGCGCTCTTGGCGATTCCGTCGATGGTGCCGAGCAGATAGGGGCGGAACTTTTCATATCCGACGCAATAACGGTTCAGGAATGGCGCGTCGGCCAATCCCTCCGTCTCCAGCGTGTGCGCCAGCGCAAGCATCAGGGCGACGTCGGTGTTGGGGCGCAATGCGAGCCACTGCGCGCCGAGATGTTCCGCGACATCGTCGCGGATCGGCGACACGTTGACGATGTCCATGCCGGCCTCGACCGCCGCCTTCAGCGATGGCCCGGAAATGTGTTCCGCGGGGCCACCCGAGAGCACCTGCATGTTCTTGAGGGGCACGCCGCCGAACGCGACCATCAATTCGGTGTTCGCAGCGATTGAATCCCAACTCGTATAATCGGTCATGGCCGCACGGGCGGAGCCGAGGATATGCGGCAGGATCGCGTAGCCGGCGGCGATCGAATAAGTGTGTTTCTGGGCGGTGAAACCGCCGACGGTATTCAGGTACCGGTGCAACTGGGTTTTTGCGTGATGGAAGCGCCCCGCGCTGGACCAGCCATAGGAGCCGCCGAATATTGCGCTGTTCCCATGTCCGTTGCGGACGCGATCGACCTCTGCGGCGACGATATCGAGCGCCTCGTCCCACGGCACGGCAACGAAGGGTTCGGCGCCGCGCTGCGTGCGATTGCCGCCCGGTCCTTGATCGAGCCAGCCCTTTCGGATCATCGGTCGTGCCACGCGGCTTTGGTCATACACCGCATCGGGCATGGATTCGATGAGCGGCGAGGGGTCCGGGTCCTTCTCGAAAGGCCGCACGCCAACAATCCGTCCGTCGTCGACTTCTGCGGTGAATGCACCCCAATGAGAGGAATGTCTGCGCAGGGTATTTGTCATGTTGCCGTCCTCAATGCCCCGCGAGATTGCCCATGTAACCGCGGGTCTGTCAAAGCGCGCGCGAGGGCGTACAATCGCCCGAAATTCAGAGCAGGAGAGTGACATGGATGTACGGCTCGATGGACGAACCGCATTGATTACCGGCGCCAGCGAAGGGCTGGGTCTGGCGATGGCAAGAAAATTCGCGGAATCGGGGGCCAACGTAGCGATGGTGTCACGCTCGGCCGACAAATTGGAGGCCGGGCGCCAGGAGGTTGTATCGGCGATCGGCGGCAACAAGGTGAAGGTCGAGGCTTTTCCCTGCGATGTGACCGATACCGACCAGATCGCCCGGATGTGGCGGGCGGTCAGCGACAGCTTTGGCGACATCGACATACTGATCAACAATGCGGGCCAGCATGCCATCGGTCCGTTTCTGGAATGCGATGATGAACGTTGGCAGGCCGATCTCGACCTCAAGCTGTTCGCGGCCATTCGTCTGGGCCGACTTGCGATGCCGGGTATGGCCACGCGCAAGTGGGGCCGGATCATCAACGTGCTGGCGGTCAGCGCGAAGACGCCGGGTGCCGGAAGCGCCCCGACTTCCGTGTCACGCGCCGCTGGAATGGCCCTGACCAAGGTGATGGCCGGCGAGGGTGCGCCGGACAATATCCTCGTGAACGCCCTGCTCGTCGGGTTGATCAAGTCGGGCCAGCACGAGCGGCGGCATCAGGTGCAGGCGCCGGACAAAACATACGAGGAATATATGGCCGGGCGCGGCGCCGGGATTCCGCTGGGCCGGGCGGGCGAGGCGGAGGAATTTGCCAATATCGCCTGTTTCCTCGTCTCCGACGCGGGGTCTTATGTGACCGGTACTGCCATCAATGTGGATGGCGGGCGTTCGCCGGTCGTTTAGGTCGCACTTCCGGGGTTCATTCAGCAATTCAGTATGCGGTGATGACCATCGGCGTCTGATCGGTTAGCTTCCGCGCGAATTTAATTCTGAGGGGGCTTCTGTGTCCGGTGATGTAACTGTACGCGCTGCGGAATTGACGGCGCTGATTTCCGAAATGGTCCGCCTTGGTGGCAGCCACGAAGACGAGTGCCGGATTGTCGCCGAGCATCTCGTGGGCGCAAACCTGGCAGGCCATGACAGCCACGGCGTGGGGATATTCCAGGCTTATGTGAACAATCTTCAACGCGGTCTCCTCGTGCCGAATGTTTCGGCGAAACGATATCTCGATGAAGGCGTGTTTCTGCAATATGACGGGCAGAAGGGGTACGGCCAGAGTGTTGCGGCTGAGGTCACGGAGCATGCGATTACGCGCGCGCGGGCGATCGGCATCTGCGTGGCGACCCTTAAGAACTCTCATCATATCGGGCGCGTCGGCACCTACGCGGAGATGATCGCGGACGCCGGCTTTGTCTCGATCCACTTCACGAACGTCACCGATCACCACACGATGGTCGCACCGTTTCGTGGTGCTGAATCCCGATTTGGCACCAACCCGATCACGATGGCGATGCCGACTTCCAATCCCGAGGAGCCCATCATCCTCGACATGGCGACCAGCGTCGTCGCCATGGGAAAAATTCGCGTCGCCAACGATTCCGGTAAAACTGTACCCAAGGAATGGCTGATCGACAGCAATGGCCAGCCCACCAGCGATCCGGGTGTTATGTTCAGCGAACCGCTCGGCGCGTTGCAGCCCTTTGCCGAACATAAGGGCTACGCCTTGTGCCTCATGGCCGAACTGATGTCCGGCGCGTTGTCCGGCGGCGGCACGATCCAGCCCGGCAACGAGCGGCTC
>JAQCFD010000028.1 GCA_027618305.1 Pseudomonadota bacterium | reverse complement strand
GGATAGGCGTCACCCGCTTGTATGGATTTGGCGTCGCCGCGGCGTCCGTATCGGGATTGTTCATATTGCTGGCGATCGCGGTTGGCGACACGCCGGTGACGTTGACGGCGGCCATGAGCGCGTTTGCGTTTGCGCTGGGACCGTTGTTCGCGTCCGCGCCGGTCCTGGCGTTCCAGCAGGCGGGTGACCAGGGCCGGGGGATGAGCGCGGCGATGCTGGCGACTTTCCAGATGGCCGGCGCGGCGGCGGGTGCGTTGTTTGTCAGTGTGATGCCGCACGGTACGGCTTGGCCGCTGGCGATCTGCGTGGCGAGCGCATCTGCGCTGATACTTGTGGCGGGTGTCGTCGGATTACGCGCCCGCCGCGACTAGACCAGGGCGTTGAAAATCAGGGCGAAGACACCGGCAACCGCGATCTCGATGACGACTGTCAGGACGGCGGCCCCGCGTGGTGCGTCGAGGGCAATCCGTGCAATCACCCAGGAATAGACCCAGAGACCGACCTGAGCGCCATAGAAAATCGCGATCCCCCAGCCGGAACCTTCAACGCCGTCCATGGCGAAAATAGCGACGGCAGGAAGCAGGATGGCGATCCGGATAACCTGGGACCAGTTGTAGGCCACGGTGTAGGTGACGAAGTGTTCACGGCGCAGAATGGCTTCGGAGAATTCGGCGATCATCGCCAGATAGGCCAGCCAGCGCACGGCGAATATGAACAGGAACACCAGGGTGACGCGGCCAAGGTTGGCTTCGGGCGCTGTTTCGGGCAGCGCCGACAAGACCAGCAGGCTCATGATCGCTTCGGCGGGGAGCGCGATGAGCGCCACCCAGAACGAGTTCCAGAAACCTTCGGGCGTGGCCCGAAAATGGCTCAATCCCGTTCGGTCGAAATGCAGCAGGCGCCAGGCGCCAAATACTCCGTGGGCGGCTTCCAAAGGGTTCATCTCACGCGCCGCAGCGCATCCCCGATCGCTATTGGTTCAACTCGAAATAGGTTTCGAGCACCTTGAGATAGATTTCTGTGAGTGTCTCGATGTCGGCGCAACTCACATTCTCGTCGACCTTGTGCATGGTTTGGCCGACCAGGCCGAATTCCGCGACCGGACAATGATCCTTGATGAAACGCGCGTCCGACGTGCCCCCTGTCGTGCTGAGCTCGGGTGTTCGACCCGTGACGGCCCTCACGGCCCCCGATATTGAATCGCTCAGCGGCCCCGGGAGGGTCAGAAAAGATTCGCCGGTGATACGGAACGCGAGAGAGTAATCGCCGCCCTCGCTGGCGACATCCAGGATTTCGTGGAGACGAACCTTCAGGCTTTCCGATGTGTGCAGGTCGCAGAACCGAATATTGAAGGTGGCCCGCGCCTCGCCCGGGATGACGTTTTCTGCCGGATTCCCGATATCGATTGTGGTGATTTGCAAAGTCGAGGGCTGGAAATGTTCGCTGCCTTCGTCGAGCGGTTCGGCGGTCAGGGCGTCGAGCAGGCGCACGATCCGATGGGCCGGGTTGTCGGCAAGATGCGGATAGGCCGCGTGCCCCTGGACCCCGCGGACGGTGAGATAACCCATCATGCTGCCACGGCGCCCGATCTTGATCATGTCGCCCATCGCATCCGGGTTGGTCGGCTCGCCGACGATGCAGGCGTCGAGGGTTTCGCCCTTCTCCGAGAGCCACTCCAGAACCTTTCGCGTGCCGTTGATGGCGGGACCTTCCTCGTCACCGGTGATCAGCAGGCTGATGGAACCCGGTTGTGCCCAACTGTCCGGCACCCCATGACGTGCAATGAGGCGATCGGTGGCGGCCGTGAACGCTGCGATGGCGCTCTTCATGTCGGCGGCGCCCCGGCCATAGAGATGCCCGTCGATGACCTCACCGGCGAATGGATCCCCCGCCCAGGCGTCTGCATCACCGACCGGGACGACATCCGTATGTCCGGCGAAGCAGAAATTCGCACCGCCGCTACCGAGGCGCGCATACAGATTCTCCACATCCGGCGTGCCCACATCGGCGAAGCGAAGGCGATTGACGGAGAAACCGAGAGACTTGAGCGCCGATTCCAGCACACCCAGCGCACCGCCATCTTCCGGTGTGACGCTGGGACACCGGATCAGCGCTTGTGAAAGCGCGATCGGATCGTCGGTCTGCAGTGAGATTGGTGCGGTCATGACGGGGCGCGGGCGAGTATCAGTCGCGCAACAGTTCGTTGATGGAGGTCTTGGAGCGGGTCTGGGCGTCGACACGCTTGACGATGACCGCGCAATAGAGGCTCGGGCCGGGGCTTCCGTCGGGGAGCGGCTTGCCGGGGAGACTCCCAGGGACGACCACGGAATAGGCCGGCACACGACCGGTCATCGTCTCACCGGTCTCGCGATCGACGATCTTGGTCGACGCACCCAGATAGACGCCCATGGAGAGAACCGCACCTTCCTCGACAATCACACCCTCGGCCACTTCTGAACGCGCGCCGATGAAGCAATTGTCCTCGATGACGACCGGGTTGGCCTGCAGCGGCTCCAGGACGCCGCCGATTCCGGCACCGCCCGAAAGGTGAACGTTGGACCCGATCTGCGCGCAACTGCCGACCGTGGCCCAGGTGTCGACCATGGTCCCGCTGCCGACATAGGCCCCCAGATTGACGAAACTCGGCATCAACACCGCACCCGGCGCGATGAACGCCGAATGACGGACGATCGCATTCGGGACCGCGCGGAACCCTGCGGCTTTGAATTCGGTCGGGCCCCAGCCGGCAAATTTCGACGGAACCTTGTCCCACCACGATGTGCCGTCGCCCGGGCCGCCGGAGATCATTTCCATGTCATTCAGTCGAAACGACAGGAGGACGGCCTTCTTGAGCCATTCGTTGACCTGCCAGGTGCCGTCGATCTTCTCGGCGACCCGCACGGTGCCGCTGTCGAGTTGCGCGAGCGCGGTTTCCACGGCTTCGCGGTCGGCACCTCTTGTGGCCGGGGTCAAGGATTCACGGTTGTCCCAGGCGGTTTCGATCGCGGATTGAAGATCACTCGTGCTCATTGTCTTTTCCTGTCAGTGCGCCCCGTTCGGAGCTGTGTAAATGCGTGGTTGAGCTGGCGGCGCGAAGATGGCGGCGGTCAGCCCCGGATGTCAACGCGCTTGGGCTTGTCACCGGTCATGTGCCGCCACGTTTTCCAGCCATTCAACAAGGTCGTCGGTCCGATGATGTACGTAATCATCATCATCCGATGGTGCAGCCCAATAGGCATCTGTCGGCCCGTCCGTGGTGACCCAGACCGTTGTCATGCCCATCGCCGCGGCCGGTGCCAGATTGTGGGCAATATCCTCGAGCATGACGGCGCGCGACGGATCGACCCCGTGGCGGTCCGCCAGGACATCATAGGGGCGTGGGTTCGGCTTGGGCACATAGTCGGCGGCGGCGACATCAAAAATGCCCGAAAAGAGATCCGCGATACCGAGCCGGTCGAGCACGTTCTCGGCGTGGGGCACCGAGGCATTCGTGTAGACAATCTTCTGCCCGGGCAACGCGCGCAGGACGCGTGACAGGCGCGGGTTGCTGTCGACCAGATCATAGTCCACGGCATGCACATAGGCCATGAACGCGGTGGGGTCGACGGCATGGTCGTTCATCAGGCCACGCAGCGTGGTCCCGTGTTCGCGGAACATGCGCTTCTGTTCGACGAGGGCCGTCTCGGGCGCAACGTCCAGCAGGTCCGCCACGAACATCGTCATCCGGGATGACACCTGCGCCATCAGACCCGTAGACGCAGGGTAGAGCGTGTTGTCGAGATCGAAAATCCAACTTTCCGTCTGCATCAGTTCCGCAATCGGTTTCATACGTTCCTCAACCCCGGGATTCTGGGCGTGTCGGGATGAATCCCCGTCCGCGCCAATAAGACTTCGTTAACTGCGGTGACAGTAGGATCGCACCGCACTGAGCATCCGCAATCAGCGTTGTTGCGGAGATCGTTGAAACGAAGCGGAGACAAGGGGTTGAGTCAATCCCCGGCAAATTTGAGTCTGTCAGACGACGCGCGCCAGGATCTGGACGCGTTGCGGGCGGAGCGTGATCGGTTCGTCGCGCTGGCCTTCTGCAATGCCGATCTGCTGTTCGAGGTCGACGTTGCCGGGGAAGTCACATTTGCGGTTGGCGCGACGAAAGCCTTTACCGGAAGTGATGCCAGAGATCTCAAGGGCACACGACTGAAGGATCTTATTCACGCGACAGACGAGCGGAAGCTCGATCGGTTGCTGCGGGATGCGCGCGCCGGCACGCGCATCGATGATGCGCAAATCACGTTTTGCACGCCGGCAGGTCAGTCGGTCGTCCTCAGCCTCAGCGGTTTTCACATGAGTGATCTGGGCGGGCATACCTATCTTTCGTTCAGGGTGAAACAGTCCGTGAGTTCACTCGCCGACAAGGACGCGGTGCGCGTCGAGGGTATGGAGGTATACGACAAGGGCACTTTCGCCGAGATCGCGACACGGGCTCTCGCAGGGGCTGACGCGAATGGTGAGAAATGTCAGCTCACGATGATCGAGCTGGGGGATTACGATGCGCTGCGCGAACGCCTGACCGAGGAGGCGCAGGACGAACTGTCGGCGACGATGGGCTCCATGTTCCGCGCGAAATCGCTCCATGGTGATCTTGCCGGTCAGCTGGATGCCAATCATTTTGGCGTCGTCCACGCCATGAATGCCGACATGGCTGCACTGTCCAGCCAGATCGAATCCTATGCGCGCGAGGTCGATCCGAAGGGTTCGGGCCTGTCCGTCGAGGCGGCCACGATCGAGGTCCAGCCGGGGATCATGAGCGAGGCGGATACCGCGAAGGCGCTTGTTTATACGATCAATCGATTCTGTGCGGAGACGGCGGGTGAATTCACCGTCCGGGAACTCTCCGAAGGTTTCAGCAGCATGGCGTCCGAAACGGTCGAGCGCCGCAACAAGTTCGTGGACATGATCCAGCAGGGCGCGTTCGATGTTGCGTTCCAGCCTATCTGCGATATGAGTACCGGTCGCCCGCATCATTTTGAGGCGCTTGTGCGCTTCGATCACGAGAATTTTGAGGCGACGCCGTTTGAATTTGTCACCTTTGCCGAAGAGGTCGGGATCATTTGCGATTTCGATCTGGCGATGGCCCGAAAGGTCTTGTGCTGGCTCGATGAAATCAACGGACAAGGCTATCGCTATATGGTTGCCGTGAATATCTCCGGACGATCTCTCAGCACGCCGACATTTGTTCAGAGCCTGATGGATCTACTTGCGGAATTTTCCTCCGCGCGCGAGTTCATCCTGTTCGAGGTCACGGAATCGGCCAAGCTTATTGACCTTGAGGAAGCCGACCGCATCATTCAGGCGTTGCGGCAAGCTGGCCATGTTGTTTGTCTCGATGACTTCGGTGCCGGGGTTTCGGCATTCCAGTACCTCAGTGCACTGCATGTCGATTGTGTGAAGATCGACGGTGCCTATGTCATCGATGCAATCGACAATAAGCGCGGCAAGGCTCTGCTCAAGGCCATGGCTGGCATGTGCCGGGACCTGGGTGTGACGACCGTCGCGGAGATGATTGAAGAGGAAAGCGTGGCCGATCTGGTGCGCGAGTGCGGCATCGATTACGGCCAGGGATATCTCTACGGCAGACCGAGCAAGCTGATTACGTCGTTCCAGAGCCCGCGCCCGGTTTCCTTCACGCCCGAGAAGAAATCGGCTGCGGAGGCTGCCGAATGAGCCCGGTGCATGGAAACCCGGTGGTCGTGCACCCGACCAACCCCGATATTTGGGGTGATGTGCCCTTTCCAAATCTGGATGGCATGGACCGTTCGCTTTCCGGGTGGCCGGGCGCCGTGATCGAATTTTCTGCCAATGGCGCGCTCATCGGGGCCAATGACGTAGGCGCGCGCTTCGCGCGAGAGGCGATCAATACACCGGGGTCGCCGATCCTGGGTTTGGTCGCACTTGCGCATGAGGCCCAGGGCAGCGTTTGCGACAAGATCGAAGTTTTGATTGAAGGCACGTCGCGCTGGTTCGAATGTATTGCGCTCCCCGCAACAGGGAATCGTATTTATGTTCTCGCGCGCGACAACACCTATGACGTGAATATTCGTCAGGCGCTGTTCGACTCCCGGCAGCGCTACCGAGATCTGGTGACGATCTCGAGTGACTTCGCATGGGAAACCGATGTCGAGGGACGTTTTGTATTTGTCTCGCCGCATGGCGCACTCGGTTACTCACCGGAAGATTTGCTGGGGCGTCATCCGGATGAATTTCTGGTCGAGTCCGATGTCGCAAATGTGGATCTGCCGTTCCAGGCACGCGAGCCTATCGTTCACGCTCAGGTCTGGTTGCGGAACAGCGAGAATGAAGAGGCGTGCCTTTTGGCCTCCGCGGTTCCGGTTGTGGGACCGCATGGCGTTTGGCGCGGCGCGCGGGGTGTTTGTCGTGATGTGACACATGAGCGCCTCCGGGACAGCGAGCTTGCCCAGTCAAAGGTGCGAGAACAGGTCGTTGCCTACATCGTCAATCAGATACGCGAAGAGGCCCGGCCGCAGGCGATGCTCGAAGCGGCCGCGACGATGCTCGGACGCGCCACATCATCCGAGGCGGCGGTCATGAGTTACGCCCCCGAAGAGGGATGGAAGATCCTGGCAACCCATGGGAATTGGCCGGAGACGATTGGCGAAGCCGAGCTGGCGATGCATCTGGAGGAAGGCAGCGATACGTTTGAAGTCCGCATCGACGAACATCGCGTGTTCGGGCGCCGAACCTGGTATCACGGCGCCGTCAACGGGTCAGTTTTGCTGATGCGCAATATCATGGGGCGCCGTTGGCACGAGGATGAACATGCCATCCTGAGTGCGGTTGCCGGTCAATTGGCAATTGCCATGCGTCAGATCGCCGACCAGCTTGACCTGGAACGCATGTCGAAATCCGACGGCCTGACGGGACTGATGAACAGGCGGGCCTTCCAGGATGCGCTTGAGGCGTCCATGGCGCGCGCGGTGCGGGACGGCAGTACCGGTGCGCTGCTGTACATCGATCTCGATAACTTCAAGGCGATCAACGACAATCGCGGTCACGAGGTCGGTGACACCGTCCTGTGTGAGATTTCCGAGATGCTGACGTCGTGCAGCCGTATCTATGACCTGGTTGCGCGGATTGGCGGAGATGAGTTTGCAATCTGGCTCAATGATCTTGATATCGGCAATGCCACAAAGCGCGCCGACGAGTTTCTGACGACACTTTCCCAGTTGGCCGAAAGATCCGGGGAGATCACGAAACCACTGGGAGCATCGATCGGGATTGCGCAATTCGAACCGGCGTCCGGCGAAACCCTGCGTGATCTTCTCATTCGCGCGGACCACGCGATGTATGCGGCCAAGAAAAGCGGCAAGAACGGCTGGGCTGTTGCGGGATATCGGGCCGATTTGGCAGCCTCGGATGGCGCGGAAGAGTCGGTGGGCGATTTGGTGTCACCGGTGGTAATCCAGTCAAGTCGCGGAGGGTCGGATCGATGACCGATGCTCAGCTTAAAACCGAGCCGGACAGCGTGATCGCCTATGACGACCAGAAACGCATGGCGCGTGACGGCAGCCACGATGAGCGGCGCGACCTGGCAGCACGCGCGGATGTTCGCCCGGAGATTCTCTACTATCTGGCGGGAGATCCCGATCCGGGAGTGCGCCGGCAAATTGCCCGGAATGGCCTGACTCCGCGTCATGCCGACCTGATGTTGGCCCAGGATGACGATGATCGGGTCCGCTCCGATGTGGCGGGCAAGATCGCAACATCATCGCTGACAATGAAAGAAAGCGAGCAGACCAACGTCTACAAGGTCACGATGCAGGCGCTGGAAATTCTGGCCGGCGATCAACTGGTTCGTGTTCGCCAGATTCTGGCGGAAACGATGAAAGACAGCACGGGCGCGCCTGTTCATATCGTCGAAAAACTGGCGCTGGATCGTGATCTAACCGTCAGCGGGCTGATTCTCGAACATTCACCCATCCTGAGTGATGAATTCTTGATCCGGGTGCTCAACAGCGAACCCGTTCAGGGAGCCCTGAAGGCCATCTCACGGCGCGTTGCGCTGGGTGAGGAAGTGGCCGATGCGATCGTCAATTCTGGTGATACAGAGGCGGTGGCGGAATTGCTCGGGAATGAAAGCGCGCAGATCAGGGAAGAGACACTCGACCGGATCGTCGATCAGGCACCGGGGCAGCCCGGATGGCACGGACCGTTGGTCCAACGATCCGGTCTGCATGTCGACGCCATGCGCCGGATTGCGGACATTGTTTCCGAGACGTTGCTGGTGGAGCTCAAGAAGCGCGCCGATCTGGACGATAAATCCATGGCGGCTATCGACGAGGTCATCCAGCGCCGGCTGGATGGCCGATCGATCGAGGACCTCGCCGAAATTTGGTCCGGTGCGTCGAGCAGGTCAAAGGCAACCGCTGGTGTGGAGGATCCGGACTGGGCGAAATCGAAAGGTGAGACCAGGCCTGCTCCTGTTGCGGATGACCCCATGGATCCAGATTGGGCGAGCGAGAAAACTGCTTCGATGGACCCGGCGCAGGTCAAGCACGCCGCAAAACTGCATAAAAAGGGTCTGCTCGGCGAGAAGCATGTTTCGGTCGCGCTCAACGATGGCGAGACGGATTTCGTCATTGCCGCGATATCCCTTCTGGCAGACGTACCGCAGGGCGTCGTGCGCAAGGCAGCGTCTCTTCAAAATGCCAAGGCGCTCGTGGCGCTTGCCTGGAAATCCGGTCTGACCATGCGCCTTGCTATCCGTCTGCAAATGAATCTTGCAAAAATTCCACCGAGTGGCGTGCTGCGCGCCACTGCTTCCGACGGCTATCCGATATCTCCCGAGGAGATGACCTGGCAGCTAGAATTTGTCGCCGGCATGGCCGACGGCGACTAACACTATTGCTGTAAAGAGGGACTCTAAAGATGCCGATGGACCGAGGTTCACTTTCAAAGGTCATCAATGCGGGACGATCGACCGCATTCAATGTCTATGACATCGGACGGCGCATTCCGGCGGATGACCCCGTGGGGAAACTGTTCCGCAACAAGACGCTCAACGAAGCCATGTTCTTCAAGATTCTGGAGCGCAACGCGACCCAGTACAACACGGTGTCAACCGTGCAGACGCTGATGTACTTCCCCTACAATCTGGCGAATGTGTATGAGGGTGGAGACTCCATACTTTTCGACGATCCCAGTTTCAATCGAATGCTTGGTGTGAAGACCGGCGCCGATTCCAAGAGCGAGGAGAGCCAGGTCGACTATGTGATGGATCTGGAAATCCTCGAGATGATCTATTCTCTACCGACCCTCGACCCGTTCCTGCTCAAGAGCAAATCCGAACAACTCGATCTCGATGACCGCATTCACCAGTTCTATTTCAATATCAGCGAGGACGACTGGAAGCGGATTCGCTCTCCCATTCGCACGAAAATTCGCACGCTGGTCCGCCGCGCCTTCATGACCGGCGGCGATGTTTCGGTCGAGAGGATGGAACAGCATGTCTCGCGTTTCCTGACAAAGATATGGGAGGCCAAGGACATCGAGGGGATCGAGGATTTCGTGCGCAGCATGGATATCCCCGAAGAACGCGCACCGGAGCTGTTCTTCGCCTGGAAGGCGATTTGTTACTATCAGGTTCAGTTCGAAGATGTGCTGCCGCAACTCAAGCATTTCTTCGCCTGGCTGGGTGACGACAAGGTTGCCGTGCCGGTCGACTGGGCGCGCCTGATGCCCGATGATCGGGACCGTGTCGAATACGCGTTGCTCGGGCTGCGCGACAAAGTGCGTGACACGTATCGCAGCATCAAGTTTGTCCTGAGCAACTATGAACAGAGCTACCGTGCCTTCATCGATGAGAATCAGCCGCGCGCGTTCAAGGATTTTCTGTCGACCGCGGATGAGGATTACACGAATCTGGCGACCTGTCTGAGTGCGAATGTCCATGCACTCAATGTGTGGTCGAAAACGATCGATTCATATGGGGAGCGGCTGCGTTACGAACAGTTCAACGAATTGTTCGACACGCTTTCGATTCTATTTGACATGCGCAGATCTGCCGTCGGCAATCTGCGCGTCTCGGCTTGAGGGGCAGTCCGGGCGCGTCCTGGTGGCGGTCAGGATGCCCAGATCGCAGTGCCAAGACCATGCTCGGTGAAAATCTCAATCAGCAGTGAGTGTGCCGCGCGGCCATCCATGATGACCGACGCTTCGACCTCATTTTCAACGGCGTCGATACAGGTTTCGACTTTGGGAATCATGCCGCCGCTGATGGTGCCGTCCGCGATCAGCTGGCGGGCGTGATCCACGCCCATATCGGCGATCAGTTCGCCATCCTTGTCCATCACGCCGGTGACATCGGTCAGCATGAGCAGGCGCGTTGCCTCGAGCGCGGAGGCGATGGCCCCCGCAGCCGTGTCGGCGTTGACGTTGTAGGTCGCGCCGTCGTCGCCGATACCGATCGGGGCTATGACGGGAATGATGTCGGACTTGGTCAGCGTGTTGAGCAGCTCGGGATCAACATGGGACGGTTCGCCGACAAAGCCGAGGTCAAGAATTTTCTCGATATTCGAATCTGTTTCACGCCGGGTGCGGCGTAGCTTGCGGACGGACATCAGGCCGCCGTCCTTGCCCGAAAGACCAACCGCGCGGCCTCCGGCGGCATTAATCGCGGACACGATTTGCTTGTTGATCGAGCCGGACAGAACCATCTCGACAATTTCGACGGTTGCCTCATCGGTGACACGCAGGCCGTCGATGAACTCGCTCTTGATCTTCAGTCGTTCGAGCATCGCCCCGATCTGGGGCCCGCCGCCATGCACGATAACCGGCTCGATACCGACCTGTTTCAGCAGCACGATGTCGCGTGCGAAGGCGCTCGCGAGGGTGGTGTCCCCCATGGCATGGCCGCCATATTTGATCACGAAGCGCCGGCCATTGAACTGGCGCATATAGGGGAGCGCCTCGGCCAGAACACCCGCCTTGGCGAGCAGTTCTTCGGGTGGCGGCGTGTTGTCTTGAGCCATCATGCTGTCCGTTTGTTTTCGCGGTCTTCGCGCGGTTGGCAACCGGCGGGAACTTAACTCAATTCAACTGGCATTCGCCAGCGTGGCCAGGTCCGCCTGTAGTTCGTTGATCCCGATTCCCTTGCGCGAACTGGTCACGATCGGCGCAGGCAGTGCCGCGGGGTGTTTTTTCATTTCCGTGGACACAGCTTCTACCAGGTGTTCCATCTCTGCCGATTTGGGTTTGTCGGCCTTGGTCAGGACCACCCGGTAGACAACCGCAGAGGCGTCGAGCATGGCCATCATCTCGAGGTCGCCATCCTTGATGCCGCGGCGTGAATCGATCAGCAGACAGAGCCGCTGCAGGGACGGGCGGCCCCGCAGATAGTCGCGCAGGGTCGTGTTCCAGCGGGCGATCTCGGTCTTCGGCGCGCGGGCATATCCGTAACCGGGCAGATCGACCAGCATCAGGCGACCGGCGAGGTCAAAAAAATTCAGTTCGCGGGTGCGGCCGGGCGTGTTGCTGGTCCGGGCCAGGGTCTTGCGGTTGGTCAGCGCATTCAGAAGGCTCGACTTGCCGACATTCGAGCGTCCGGCGAAGGCGATCTCGGGCAACGACGGCGCCGGCAAATCCGGCAGGCGTGCAACCCCGCGCACAAAAGTGCATTCCTGCGCAAAAAGATGGCGCACAGCCGCGAGGTTGGCGTCCGCCGCCGCGTTCGGTTCGGTCATGGCGTCAGGGTTGTCAGGTGGTTTTCCCGCCGCTGACAGCCACGCCCATGCGTCGCATGATGACGTATTGCTGAGTGATCGAGAGCAGGTTGTTCCAGGTCCAGTAAATCACCAGCCCGACCGGGAAACTGGCCAGGAAGATGGTGAAAAATACAGGCATGAGCAGGAATATCTTGGCCTGGACCGGGTCAGCCGGCGCCGGGTTGAGTTTCTGTTGCAGGAACATGGTGATGCCCATCAGGATCGGCCATGCTCCGAGTGCCAGGCCGAAGGGTACATCCCATTGGACGGCGCCAAACAGGGTGAGGATGTTCAGCGGATCTGGCGCCGACAAATCCTGCACCCAGCCGAAGAAGGGCGCATGGCGCATCTCGATGGAGATGAACAGCACCTTGTAGAGTGCAAAGAACACGGGAATCTGCAGCGCGATGGGCAAACAGCCCGAGACGGGATTGACCTTCTCGCGCCGGTAAAGCGCCATCAACTCACGCTGCATGCCCTGCTTGTCGTCGGCGAATTTCTCGCGCATCTCCTGCATCTTCGGCTGTAGCGCCTTCATGGCGCTCATCGATCTGTAGGATTTGTTGGCAAGCGGGAAGAAGAACAGTTTGATGATGACCGTCACCAGCAGGATCGCCAGCCCGAAGTTGCCCAGGAACTCGGCGAAGAAAATGATGACGTGGAGCAAAGGCTTGGTCAGGAAGAAGAACCAGCCGAAGTCGATCGACATCTCGAAACGCTCGATGCCGAGATTTTCGCGATAGTCGATAAGGGTGTTGAACACTTTGGCACCGGCGAAAAATCGGCTAGTGACCTCCGCGAGTTCGCCCGGTGCCAGCGCGATGGCATTGCCCCGGTAGTCGGTTTGATAGAGCTTGGCGCCGGTGCCCGTGGTGTCGAAGAGAAAGCGCGCATCAATTTGCGTGTCCTGGTCGGGGATCAGGGCTGTCAGCCAGTAGATGTCTGTAAAGCCGAGCCAACCGCCCTCGGATTCGAAGGTCTGCGGGGTGTCGGGCTCGTCCTCGAGATCGTCATAGTTGATCTCATGCAGTGTGTCGCCGAGGATACCGATCGGGCCCTCGTGCAGAATGAAGAAGCCCAGCGTGTCGGGCTCGTTGACCCGGGTAATCCGGCCAAACTGGCTGACATTGATGGGTGCCACGCCGGTATTCTGAATCCGGTCGGTCACGGTGAACATGAAATGGTCGTCGACAGCGATGGTGCGCGTGAGCAGCAGCCCGTCATCGGTACGCGTCGTCAGAACGACGGGCGAGGCCGGCGTGAGTTCGTTCTGATTGGCCGTCCAGAGGGTCTGTCCGCCACCCGATACGGTGCCGTTGCCGGTGAGCCAGCCGAATTCGGCGAAATAGGGCTCTTCCGAGCCGCGCGGTGACAATAGTTTGATCTGCTTGCTGCCCGGTTCGATCGTATCGCGATACTCTAGAAGGGTCAGGTCGTCAAAGCGGCCACCGGCCAAATTAATTGTCCCACTGAGGGCGGGTGTGTTGATTTTGATTCGTGGCGTGTCGGCGATCACGTCGTCGCGCGTGCGCGGTACTGCCGCGATGCTGGCCTGGTTGCCGTCGGGGGACGGCAACGACGGGACGCCAATGGTGTTGGGGTCGCGCCCGGCCGCCTGCTCCTGGCGTTCCAGCTCGGCTTGCTTCTGGGCTTGTCGCGGCTGTTCGATGAAGGTCTGCCAGCCGAGCAGAATGGCGAGCGACAGCGCGATTGCGAGAATTAGGTTTTTGGTGTCCATCTTCGCCTAGCTCCGCGGCGTGGGCATGGCGGCGCCACGCGATATGTGATGATCGTGTCTGGTGTGGTCAGGTTCGGCACATTCATGTGCCGCGGGGACGGGATCGTAACCGGCGCCGCCCCAGGGATTGCAACTAAAAATACGCCGTGCGGCCAACCAGCTGCCGCGCACCGCACCGTGGCGCGAAAGCGCCTCGGCGGCGTAATGGGAACAGCTCGGCTGATAGCGACAATTGGCACCGAGAACAGGCGACAGGACCCATTGCCAAACCAGGATCAGGCCTTTCAGCAGCAGCACCAGAAGATGTGAGACGAGTTTCATCGGATTTGATTTTCCTCATCGCCTACCAGGGCGTCACAGCGCTTCAGGGCCGTGACGAGATCGTCCCGCAGAGCTGAATAGTCCCGGGCGCCCGTGGCCGCACGCGCGATCAAAACATAATCCAGATCCGGGCGGGCCCGGGTCGGGATGATTTCGCGGACCGCGGCCCGCAGTCTGCGTCGCGCCCGGTTACGCACCACGGCGTTGCCGATTTTGCGCGTGGCGGTGAAACCGACGCGGATTGTGCCCGTTTGTTTTTCGGCATCGTCGGGGATGGGCGCAGTCTGAAGCACCAGGCCGGGCGCCGCCCATCGGCGTTTTGCGGCCGCGATGCGCAAAAAGTCACGACGTTTGGGCAAGCGCGCGATCAACGGAATCACGTGGTTGGCCGAATCCGGCGTTGTTGCCTCCGCCGTCGTCATGAGTTCATCAATCCCGGTGATCGTGCCAGCGCGGCGCGAACCGCGCCCGGCACCATTCAGGCACTCAGCTTTTTGCGGCCTCGCGCGCGCCGACGCGCCAAAACACGCCGCCCACCCACTGTTTTCATGCGGGAACGAAATCCATGGCGGCGCTTGCGCACCAGGTTGCTCGGTTGATATGTCCGCTTCACGCGAATTCTCCATTGCCTAGAAGGCCTTGCAAGTCGGCGCGCTGTATACGTTTTCGGTCGATGGAAGTCAACGCACCCTCGCGGTGTTTACAGATCATACAAGCTCACGCATTGGTGAATGGTTGAGGCTGTCGCGATGCACCAAGTTGCTTTGCAACGAACAAGGATAGGAACGCGATGAACGATTCCACCACATCCCAGCCGGGCAGGGCCTCATTTCAGGCGATTTTGGTCCGCCGAATTCTGCCGATTGCGGTCCTGATCGCCGGATTTGTCGCCTTTTTTGCTCTCGATCTGAACCGCTTTGTCTCGCTTGAAGCCCTCAAGGAGAATCGCGAAACGCTGGATATGCTGGTGCGCGATAACGGCATTGTTGCGATCTTGGCGTTCGCCGCGATTTACGCCGTTGTCGTTGCCTTCTCTTTGCCCGGTGGAGCGATCATGACACTTGCCGGCGGTTTTTTATTCGGTGCCATCGGCGGTGGTCTGATTGTGGTGTTGGCGGCGACCGTCGGGGCCACCGCGTTGTTCCTGATTGCCCGCACGGCGCTGGGTGATGTGCTGCGCGCCAAGGCGGGGCCTTTCCTGTCGAAAATGGAACAGGGATTCCGTCAGAACGCGCTGAGCTATCTGCTTGTCTTGCGTCTGGTCCCGCTCTTTCCATTCTGGCTGGTCAATCTTGTGCCCGCCTTCCTTGGGGTTTCGACGACGACCTATATCGTTGGCACCTTCATCGGCATTATCCCGGGTACCTTTGTCTATGCGTCCGTCGGCAACGGTCTGGGTGCGCTGATTGATGCCGGACAGGATCCCGATCTGGGCATTATCTTTCGCCCCGAAATTCTCGGCCCGCTGATCGGCCTCGCGGTGCTCGCCCTGGTGCCGGTGATCTATAAGAGGATCCAGGCCCGGAAGAACCGGTCTCCTACCGCGGCGTCCTAGTCGACTTCTGAACGCCCACCCCCTGAATTGCGGATATTGGTGTTGTCATGAATGAAACACGGCAAGTGGATTTATGTGTGATTGGCGCCGGCTCGGGCGGCTTGTCCGTTGCGGCCGGTGCGGTGCAGATGGGCGCCAGCGTGGCGCTGTTCGAGCGCGGGAAGATGGGTGGAGATTGTCTGAACTATGGCTGTGTGCCCTCCAAGGCGCTGCTCGCGGCCGGTCACGCCGCCGCCCATTACGGCCACACCAGTCAGTTCGGCGTGAACGGAAAGGCGGCGGAGATCGACTTTGCCGCGGTGAACGATCATGTGCACGGGGTGATCGCCGGGATCGCACCCCATGACAGTGTCGAACGGTTTACGGACCTGGGCGTCGATGTGTTCCAGGAGGGTGCGAAGTTTGTCGGCCCCCGCGAGGTGGTTGGCGAGAACGGCACCCGGGTGCGCGCGCGGCGCTTCATTGTTGCCACGGGCTCGTCACCCGCCGTGCCGCCGATCCCCGGTCTCGATCAGGTCAGCTATCTGACCAATGAGACGGTCTTTCAACTGCGCGAACGGCCCAGCCATCTGATCGTCGTCGGCGGCGGCCCGATCGGCCTCGAGATGGCCCAGGCCCACCGCCAGTTGGGGTCGAAGGTCACCGTACTGGAGGCCTTCCAGGTGATGGGCCCCGATGACCGCGATCTGGTCGCCGTGGTCCGGGCCCGACTGGTGGCCGAGGGCATCGATATTCGCGAGGACACGAAAGTGGTCGAAGTGAAGACTTCGGATGGCGGTGTTGCCGTGGTTTGCGAGCATGACGACCGGCGCTTTGAAGTTGTGGGCAGCCATATTCTCGTGGCGGTTGGCCGCTCGCCGAACCTGTCCAGCCTCGATCTTGAGGCCGCCGGCGTGAAATTCGACCGGCGGGGAATCGAAGTGGATGCGCGTCTGCGCACGACCAACAAGCGTGTGTTCGCCGTGGGTGATGTCGCCGGGCGTTACCAGTTCACTCATATCGCCGGGTATCACGCCGGCATTGTCATCCGCAATGTGCTGTTTCGGATGCCGGCAAAGGTGAATTACGACGCCGTGCCCTGGGTGACCTATACCGACCCGGAGTTGGCGAATGTGGGCCTGACCGAGGCGGCTGCGCGGGAAATCCACGGCGACGATGTGCGCATCGTCACGGCCAGCTTCGAGGAGAATGACCGCGCCCGCACAGAGCGCCGGACCGACGGCATGGTCAAGGCCGTGGTGGGCCGTAAGGGACGGATCCTGGGTGCCGGGATCGTCGGGTACCATGCCGGCGAGTTGATCCAGCCCTGGATCCTGGCGATTTCCCAGAAGATGAAGATCGGCGCGATGGCGCAGATAATTGCGCCCTATCCAACCCTGGGTGAAATCAACAAACGTGCCGCGGGGTCCTATTACACCCCGTCACTGTTTTCGGAGCGTACGCGCAAAATTGTGCGGCTGTTGGCGAAGCTCGGTTAGCCCCGGACAAGGGCGTGACTGACCGCACCGTCCTGTTTCTGCTACACATGCGCCCGTCATGATACGGTCGCGGAAATTCTCGCTCCCGCCATTTGCGCGCTCGCTGTCGGCTCGGTTGCTGGTTTTGACGATCCTTTTCGTCATGCTCGCCGAGCTGCTGATCTATGCGCCGTCGGTGTCGAACTTCCGAACCAACTGGCTGAAGGATCAGGCGGAGGCGGCGCATATCGCCATTCTGGCGCTCGAAGCGGCACCTGCCGCGTCGATCAGCGAGGCGCTGAAAGCTCAGCTTTTATCGCGCGCGGATGCCTATGCTGTCGCCCTCGATCGCGCCGATCGGCGATTGCTTCTTTATACGGCCCCGCCGCCGCCTGTTGATGTCACGGTGAATCTGGCGGACGGCTCCTTGTTCGGGGATATCGGCGCGGCATTTGCGACCATGTCCAGGTCCGGCGAGCCGACGTTGCGCCTGATCAGCCCCACCGAAGAGGATCCTGATCTCGAAGTCGAGGTGGTGCTGAATGAGGCGCATCTGCGCTCGGAGATGATCGGGTATTCACGCAATATTCTGCTCCTCTCGGTCGCTATCTCACTGATCA
>JAQCFD010000027.1 GCA_027618305.1 Pseudomonadota bacterium | reverse complement strand
CGACGGTCTTTTCACTTTTATTAAGCATGTCTCTAAACCCTTGTCTGAAATGCTAGAACGCGTCGTAGATATCGAGAACTCGATGCCATTTTCGCGTACTTAAAATTGGCGTTTTCGAATGTTCGTCTAGATAGCTTGCACTCGGCGGGCTGTCCAGACGCCAGCCGGCACATGGGATTTGGAGAATTTGAATGATCCTGATCGGTCTTGGCGCCAATCTGCCTGGTGCCAACCACGCCTCGCCGCGAGACAACATCGCGGCCGCCCTCCTGGAAATTGAGGCGGCGGGCATCACGGTGACCGGGCGGTCTGGCTGGTACGCCAGCGCGCCTGTACCCGCATCCGATCAACCGGATTATGTGAATGTGGTTGTTGCATTGGAGACGGATTTGGCACCCGGACCGTTGCTGATGTTGCTCCATGACATCGAAACCCGCCTGGGGCGCGCCCGCACGGTGCGTGACGCGGCCAGAGTTATTGATATCGATCTCCTCGATTATGACGGGCAGGTCGAGGCCGAATGGCCGATTTTGCCGCATCCGCGCATGGCCGATCGTGCCTTCGTTCTCCGTCCGTTGCAGGATATTGCGCCTGATTGGCGTCATCCCGTGACGGGGAAGGGCGTAGCCGCATTGCTGGCGCTGGCGGCGGATCGCGATGATGTGCGCGTCCTGGCGCCGTAATCTGCTGTTCGAAACGTATTGCGGCGCACCCAAAAGCTTGGCATTTCGGGATTTTATGCCTATATACAGGCCGAATTTCATGAAGGACATCTGAATGGCCCGCGTAACAGTTGAAGATTGTATCGACAAGGTTTCGAACCGGTTTGATCTGGTCATGCTCGCATCCCAGCGCGCGCGGGAGATATCCGCCGGCGCACCGATTACGGTTGAGCGCGACAATGACAAGAACCCGGTGATCGCATTGCGCGAAATCGCGGATGAGACGGTCGAGCTGGATAATCTCCAGGAAGCGCTGATCCTCAGCCAGCAGAAGCATGTCGAGTTTGACCTCCCCGAAGTAGATGAGGTCATCGAACTGCTTGAATCCGAATCCAACATCGCTGGCGTCACGCCGGACATGCCCGAGGCCGATGCGGATCCGGATATGCCCGAGATGCGGTTCGAGGACGCCGTTGACGAAAGCCAGGACAGCAAGAGCTGATTTCGGCGAACCAAACGGCGCGCCGCGCTGCCCCGTTATTTTGCGGGACCCATTCAAGAATTAGCCCGGACGCACATGAGTGCATCCGGGTTTTTTCGTCGGGCCCGCGACACTGCAACAGGGTTATGATGTTGCCATGATGCAGCAAACGGAACTGGTTGAACGGGTCCGAGCCTACGATCCGAGTGCGGATGCGGATGCGCTTGTTCGTGCCTATGAATTCTCGATGGCGGCGCACGGGACGCAGACGCGGGAGTCCGGTGAGCTCTATTTCAGCCACCCGCTCGAAGTTGCGGGCATTCTGACCAACTACCATCTCGACACCGCATCGATCATCACGGCGTTACTGCACGACACGATTGAGGACACCGAGGCGACGAGTAAACAAATCGCTGAATTGTTCGGTGAGGAAGTGGCGCAACTGGTCGACGGGGTTACCAAGCTGACCCAGCTTGAGTTGCAGTCTGACAGGGCCAAACAGGCAGAGAACTTCCGCAAGCTGTTGCTGGCGATGAGCCGGGACATCCGTGTGCTGCTGGTGAAGCTCGCCGATCGTCTGCACAACATGCGCACGCTGGAACATATGACCAGCGACGAACGTCGGATGCGGATCGCGCGCGAGACAATGGATATCTATGCGCCCCTGGCCGAACGCATCGGCATGCATGACATCAAGGACGAACTCGAGGATCGGGCATTTCGTGAGCTCAATGGCGAGGCGCGAGACTCCATTTGCCGACGGCTGGGTTTCCTGCGGGCCGAGGGCGAGGACGTGGTCGAAAAGGTCGTGCGGGTCCTGCGCGACGTGCTGGCAGAGGCCGGCATCGAAGCAGATATCGCGGGACGCGAGAAGTCGCCTTACTCGATCTGGAGAAAGATGCAGCGCCAGAAATCATCGCTGGAGCAATTGTCCGACATCATCGCCTTTCGCGCTGTCGTCTCGGATGTCCCCGAATGCTATCGGGCGCTGGGGGTCATCCACAGCCGCTATCGCGTCGTGCCCGGCCGGTTCAAGGACTATATCTCAACCCCGAAGCCAAACGGATATCGCTCGCTGCACACCAGCGTACAGGGCCTGGCGGACCAGCGGATCGAAATCCAGATTCGTACCCGTGAGATGCACGATGTCGCCGAGCGTGGCGTCGCGGCGCACTGGATCTACAAGGATGTTGGCTCGGGTCCGGGGTCGAGCGCCGTGAAAGCCGAAAGCCAGCAATATCGCTGGCTGCAGGAGCTGCTGGAAATTCTCGAGAACGCGTCTGCGCCGGAGGATTTCCTGGCGCATACCCGGCTGGAAATGTTCTCGGACCAGGTGTTCTGTTTCTCGCCCAAGGGCGACGTGTATTCGCTACCGCGCGGTGCGACGCCGATTGATTTTGCTTATGCGGTTCACACTGAAATCGGTGACCGGGCGGTCGGGGCCAAGATCAACGGCCGCAACCTGCCCCTGCGCACGATTCTGCAAAACGGCGATCAGGTCGACATTCTGACATCCAAGAACCAAACGCCGTCGCCGGATTGGGAAAAACTGGTGATCACCGGTAAGGCGCGGGCGCGTATCCGCCGTGTGCTGCGCGAGGATCAAATGCGTCAGTATGTCGATCTGGGCCGCAGCATCGTCGAGAAGGCATTCGGCCGCTTCGGTGAAACGCTATCCGACATCAACCTGGATACAGCATTCCGCGAATTCCATGCAGACTCACGCGACGATTTGTTCGCGATGGTCGGACAGGGCGTCTACACCGGCAGTGATGTCGTCCGATCGATCTTTCCCGATCGTGCGGATAAAAGCAGCGGGAAGAAGTCGGGCGGTTCGATCTTTTCGCTCCGTCGGCGTCGCCAGCTACCAACGGATGGTGAACATGCCATTCCGATCAGTGGCCTCACACCCGGGATCGCGGTGCATATGGCCAAGTGCTGCTATCCGCTGCCGGGGGACCGTATCGTCGGGATTATGACGACGGGCAAGGGCGCGACGATCCACACGATAGACTGCATGACCCTCGAAGCCTTCTCAGATAGTCCGGAGCGCTGGATTGATGTGTCCTGGGATCGTGAGCAGGAGGGTATCGGCGCGCTGGTCAGCCGCTTGAACATCACCCTGATGAATGAACCGGGAAGCCTGGCCGAGATGGCGGGGACTATCGCGGCGGCGCGCGGCAATATTTCAAACCTGAAGTTCACGAACAGGACGGCCGACTTCTTCGACATGCTGGTCGACATCGAGGTCGACGACGCAAAGCATCTCAACAACATCGTCACCAGCCTTCGCGGACGACGGTCCGTCAGTACTGTCGAGCGCGCACGCAGCTAGGTAAGGTCCCGGTCGGGCTCGTTCGCGGTTGACCTTTGCATCCGCGAGCGCCAATTCTATCGACGAACCAGAGAAAAACGAGACCCTCCAATGGCTTCTGAATTGCGCCTGGGCGTCAATGTTGATCATGTTGCGACCATTCGGAACGCGCGCGGCGGCGGGCATCCCGATCCGGTGCGCGCGGCACGTGCGGCCGCGGCGGCGGGGGCGGACAGCATCGTCGCGCATCTGCGCGAAGATCGCCGGCATATTTCTGACGACGATCTGGCCCGCCTCATGGACACGATCGACATTCCGCTGACCCTGGAAATGGCCGCCACGGACGAGATGCTCGAAATTGCATTGCGCCATGCGCCCCACGCCGTGTGTATCGTGCCCGAGCGTCGCGAGGAGCGCACGACGGAAGGCGGGTTGGATGTCGCCTCGGGACATAACCATCTGAAGCATTTCGTCGACCGGCTGACGGGGAACAAGGCGATTGTCTCGATGTTCATCGAGCCGGACCGTCGCCAGATGGATGCCTCCCATTCGATCGGTGCCCCTGCCGTCGAAATTCATGTCGGCGCCTATTGTGACGCGCTGATCGAAGGTGACGAAGCTGCTGCGGCGGCGCAGCTGGTGCGCATCATCGACGCCGCCGCTTATGGCGCGCAACTCGGATTGCAGATCCATGCCGGGCACGGGATCACCTTCGACACGGTCGCGTCAATCGCCGCGATACCGGAGATTGTCGAGTTGAACATCGGGCACTTCATTATCGGCGAGGCGATCTTCGGCGGGCTCGACAGTTCGATCCGGCGCATGCGCTCCCTGATGGACTCAGCTCGCGCGGCCGCGCAGGGTGAGGCGAGCGCATGAGCGAAGACGACGCACAACGTCCGGCCGCGCTCCCCGTGGTTCCCATGTACCCGATGATTATCGGGCTGGGCAGCGACCTGATCGATATTACCCGGATTGAACGTACCCTGGAGCGGTTTGGCGACAAGTTTGTGCAGCGTTGCTTCACCGAGATCGAACAGGCGAAATCAGACCGCCGGGCGAAACGAGCGGACAGCTATGCGAAACGCTATGCGGCAAAGGAAGCCTGTTCGAAGGCGCTGGGCACCGGGTTTCGAAAAGGTGTCTTCTGGCGTGACATGGGAGTCGTGAATCTGCCTTCGGGAAAACCGACCATGGCGCTGACCAACGGGGCCGCCGCACGCCTGGCGGAGATCACGCCACCGGGCATGAAACCGGTGATCGATCTGTCGATTACCGACGAGCCGCCGATCGCACAGGCGATCGTCATTATCTCGGCAATTCCCGATCTGGGCGGTTGATTGTTCGGGCTTCGGCTGCCCTGACCTAATTCGTTGCTGGCGAAAACCCGGTGAGAGGGCTAGAACGCGCGTCATTGTGCGCCATCCGGCGGCCATTGGACTTTCAGTTAAAGCGGACCATCAATCGAAACGGGCAGACATGGCGAAAGACCGCAGTAAGAAGACCGGCGGCACCATGGAGACGGTGCGAACGATCATCTACGCGTTGCTGATCGCGGGCGTGGTGCGCACGTTTCTGTTTCAACCCTTCAACATTCCATCGGGCTCCATGATCCCGACCCTGTTGATCGGTGACTATTTGTTTGTGTCCAAATTCTCCTACGGCTACAGCCGTTTTTCCCTGCCGCTCGGCCTCGGTTTTTTTGGCGGCCGCATTCTGGGCAGCGCGCCGGAACGCGGTGACGTGGCGGTGTTCCGTCACCCGCCGACCAACCGGGAAGACTTTATCAAGCGGATTGTGGGCATGCCCGGCGATCGCATTCAGGTCGTCGGTGGCCGGTTGAACATCAATGGCGAAGTGATGCCCCGACGGCGCATTGACGATCATATCTCGCGCGACGGCGCCGGTCAGGTGCGCCGGGTCCCGCAGTACGAAGAAACCCTGCCGAACGGCCGGACTTATGTGATCCGCGAGGGATTTGGCGATCGCGGGCCGTCGGACAACACGCGCGAATTCGTGGTACCGCCGGGAAACTATTTCGCCATGGGCGACAATCGCGACGACAGCAATGACAGTCGGGGCTGGGGATTTGTCCCGGCGGAGAATCTGATCGGGCGTGCGGAGATCTTGTTCTTCTCGACCGATGGCACCGCAGGATGGCTGGAGCCCTGGCGCTGGATTCAGGCAACCCGTTTCAATCGTATTTTCGATTCCGTGGACTGATGGCTGCCGCGTCCGATCTTGCTGCTCTCGAGCGAACTCTCGGCCATGTTTTTGCAAACCGTGCGCTTCTTAAACGCGCGCTGACTCACGCCAGTCTCGATTCAATTCTTTCCTACGAACGCCTCGAGTTTCTTGGAGACCGTGTGCTTGGCCTGGTCGTCGCGCAGATGTTACTCGATCGCTTTCCCGATGAAGCTGAGGGCGAGATCGGTCGGCGGTTCTCCGCGCTGGTGAATGCGGGATCCCTGTCGCAGGTTGGCGCAAGTCTGGGGCTTTCCGAGCATATTCTTGCCGGCCCGGGTGTCACGAACGAGACCATCATCGCCGATGTGGTCGAGGCGTTGATTGCGGCCATTTACCGGGATGGCGGTTTTACTGTAGCGGACCAATTCGTGCGCCGAATCTGGGGGCCGATGATCGAAACGGTTGCGCGACCACCGCGTGATCCGAAGACGGCCTTGCAGGAATGGGCACAGGCGGGCGGGCGTGGCCTGCCCAGCTATCATGAGCTCGCACGCGAGGGCCAGGACCATGCGCCTTTGTTTACGGTCGAGGTCCGGATCGAAGGGGTGGAGCCGGTGCAGTCTGTGGGGCCGAGTAAACGCGCGGCCGAACGCGACGCTGCGGCTATAATGCTGCAGAGGCTCGGGATTGATCATGATGACTGAAACGTCAAACAACATGTCCGGTGAAGGCGGCACCCGTTGCGGGTTCGTGTCTGTACTCGGCGCGCCGAACGCCGGAAAGTCGACGCTGGTCAATCGGCTGGTCGGCGCCAAGGTGACGATTGTCAGCCCGAAAGTGCAGACCACGCGCATGCGTGTGCGCGGCATCGCCATCAAGGACCAGACCCAGATCATCTACACCGATACACCGGGTATCTTTGCCCCGAAGCGGCGTCTTGATCGCGCGATGGTGGATGCGGCGTGGGGCGGCGCGTCCGACGCGGATGTGATTGCCGTACTGGTCGATGCCAAACGGGGCGTTGATCGCGACGTGGAGCGGATTATCGAAGGGTTGGAGATGCATTCCAGCCCCACGGTGCTGGTGCTGAACAAGGTGGATGGCCTCAAGCGCGAGGTCCTGCTGGCGCTGTCCGAGACCTTGAACGGGATGGCGCGGTTCGATTCGACATTCATGATCTCGGCCCTGAACGGCAGCGGCGTGGACGATCTGGAAGCGCATTTCTATGGCCAGATGGCTGTGGGACCCTGGCTGTTTCCCGAGGACGAGATTTCGGATCTGCCGCAACGGCTATTTGCGGCTGAGGTCACGCGGGAAAAGGCGTATTTCGTGCTGCATCAGGAGATTCCCTATTCCCTGTCGGTGGAAACCGAGAGTTGGGAAGAGTTCAAAAATGGCGCCGTGCGCATCGAGCAAAACCTGACCGTCTCGCGGGATTCCCAAAAGGGCATCGTCCTGGGCAAAGGCGGACAGATGATCAAGCGCATCCGGGCCGACGCGCAAAAGGAATTGGCGGAAATCCTCGAGCGCCCGGTGCATCTGTTCGTGCGGGTTCGGGTGCGTGAGAAATGGGCCGAAGATCCCAGCCATTTCCGCGATTGGGGCCTGCGCTACGATGCTTAACCACCCAGGTCGCCGGCGCCATGGAGTGGCGTGACGAGGGGTTTGTTCTTGCCGCCCGGCCCCATGGCGAAGGGGCCGCGGTTGTCCAGGTCCTGACACGCGAACATGGCCGTCACGCCGGGCTGGTCCATGGCGGCGCCTCGCGCAGCAAACGCGCCACCGTCGAGCCGGGAAATCTGGTGGATGTCGCCTGGCGTGCACGTCTGAGCGAACATCTTGGCCGTTTCACCATCGAACCGTCCCGGCATACCGCGGCCCAGATCATGGATGATCCCGCACGGCTTGCCGCGCTTTCGGCGGCCTGCGCGGTGACGGAGACGGTTGTTCCGGAACGCGAGCCCCATCCGGGATTGTTCGACGCCACATCTGCGTTGTTCGACGCACTTACACATGGGGATCAGGAAGTCTGGCCCGCTGTGTACATCCAGTGGGAGATGGGCCTGTTGGGAGAATTGGGGTTCGGGCTCGACTTGCAGGCCTGTGCCGCCACCGGGGTCACCACGGAACTGGTCTATGTCAGCCCGCGGACCGGCCGGGCCGTGTCGCGCAAGGCCGGTGCGCCCTATGCCGACCGCATGCTGGCATTGCCGCGGTTTCTGCAGCCGGACGGTCGGGGGCATGGTGCCACGGCGGCGGATTTTATTGCCGGTCTTCGTCTGACCGGTCATTTTCTGTCCCGGCACGCCTTTGACCCGCTGGATCGGCCGTTGCCCCCTGCGCGCATGCGCCTCGAATCCCTGGTAAGCCGCAATTCGGACGGTGCCACAGACAGTAGCAAGAAAGATACGCCGGTTCCTTGAGGTGACTCACGCGCACGCCCTACAAGGATGTGTTGTGTAACGGAGCTAGAAAATGACGGTTATCGGCGGTGAAATTCGTCAGGAGGCGTTCAAGGACGCCCTGAGCGAACGCTATCTGAGCTATGCGCTCTCGACGATCATGGCGCGGTCCTTGCCGGATGTGCGCGATGGGTTGAAGCCGGTGCATCGGCGCTTGCTGTATGCGATGCGCCAGCTCCGCCTCGACCCCGACCAGGGTTACAAGAAATGCGCCCGCGTGGTTGGCGACGTGATGGGCAAGTATCATCCCCATGGCGACCAGGCGATCTATGACGCGATGGTGCGTCTGGCCCAGGAGTTCGCGGTTCGCTATCCGCTGGTGGACGGGCAGGGCAACTTCGGCAACATCGACGGCGATAATGCCGCGGCGATGCGATACACCGAAGCACGGATGACCGAAGTCGCGCAGGCGTTGCTCGACGGGATCGATGAGGATGCGGTCGATTTTCGTGATACCTATGACGGCGAAGGCGATGAGCCTGTCGTTTTGCCGTCCAATTTCCCCAATCTTCTGGCCAACGGCGCGACAGGTATTGCGGTCGGCATGGCGACCAGTATTCCGCCCCATAATGTCGGGGAAATCTGTGACGCGCTGGCGCATCTGCTGAAAACACCCAACGCAACGATTGCCAAGCTGGTGTCGCTGATGCCCGGGCCGGACTTTCCGACAGGTGGCGTGCTTGTCGAGGATCGCCAGACCGTGATCGACGCCTATACCAGCGGCCGGGGCAGTTTCCGCGTTCGTGCGCGTTGGGAAGAGGAATCCCTGGGCCGCGGCCAGTATCAGGTCGTCGTCACCGAAATTCCCTACCAGGTTCAGAAATCGCGACTGATCGAACGGATCGCGGAGTTGATGCATGCGCGCAAGCTGCCGCTGCTCGGCGATATTCGCGAAGAATCAGCCGACGATATCCGCCTGGTCCTTGAGCCGAAGAGCCGGAATGTCACCGCCGAAATGCTCATGGAGAGCCTGTTTCGCAACACGGACCTGGAATCCCGTTTCGGGTTGAACATGAACGTGCTCGACGCAGAGACCGTCCCGCGGGTTATGGACTTGCGCGAGGTGCTGCAGGCCTTCCTGGACCATCGCCACAAGGTCCTGGTGCGGCGGACCAAGTTCCGGCTGGAAAAGATCGCCGCGCGGCTGGATGTGCTGAAGGGCTATATGGTCGTCTTCCTCAACCTTGATGAGGTCATCGCGGTCATCCGGGAGGAAGATGATCCGCGCGCCGTGATGAAGGCGCGCTGGAAGCTGAACGACGCACAGGTCGATGCGATCCTGAACATGCGTCTGCGTTCACTGCGCCGGCTCGAAGAGATTGCCATTCGACAGGAGATCGAGGGGCTCGAGGGAGAGGAGAAATCCCTTAAGGCCCTGTTGCGTGACCAGGACAAGCGCACGCAGCGCCTGGCCGCCGAAATCGCCGACATCAAGAAGGCGTTTGGGGGCAAGACGAAACTCGGACGACGGCGCACCGATATCGCCGACGCCCCCGAACCTGTCGACGTCCCGCTCGAGGCGATGATCGAGCGGGAGCCGGTGACGATCATATGCTCGGAAAAGGGCTGGGTGCGCACAATCAAGGGGCACGAGATCAACACCAAGGAGCTCAAATTCAAGGAGGGGGATCACGGGAACTTCGTGATCCCGGCCGAGACGACCGACAAGCTGCTGGTGTTGGGGACCAACGGACGTTTCTACACGGTCGCCGTGGACAATCTTCCCGGCGGGCGCGGGCATGGCGAGCCGCTGCGATTGATGTTCGATCTCGGCAACGATGCCGATATCGTCACCTTGAAAGTTCACAAGCCGGGCGACAAGCTGGTGGTGGCGTCCAGCGACGGACGCGGGTTCATCGTGCCCGAGGACGAGGTGGTCGCGCAGACGAAAAGCGGCAAACAGGTGCTGAACGTGCGCGGGGATGTCGAGGCGGTTGGGTGTACACCGGCCGTCGGCGACCACATCGCGATCCTTGGCCGCAGGCGCAAGATGCTGGTTTTCCCGTTGTCCGAGCTGCCCGAGATGTCACGCGGCCGGGGGGTGAAGTTGCAGAGCTACACATCCGGCGACGGCCTGGCAGATGTCGCAACCTTCGCGATGTCGGAGGGGCTCACCACGCGCACCGGCGATCGTCACCGGACCTTCTCGAAGGCAGAACTCAAGGACTGGATCGGCAAGCGCGCGCAGGCGGGACGCAAAGTACCGAAGGGTTTCCCGAGCGCCCCGCGTTTTTTTTAGGGTTGTCGATGCCGGGGATTATTGGCAGCGTTGCGGGAAGCTGTTAACAGTCAGCGAAGTTTATTCTGAGGAATTGGAGACTTTAGATGCAGGTAACGGCAGGCACGGCGCCCACATTGATCGATGCGATTTGGCCGCGGCAAACCGGCGGGTTGCTCCGCATGGCGTTGCTGGCGGTCGCCGGCAGCATTCTGATGGCATTGTCTGCCAGGGCCCAGGTCCCGATGTGGCCGGTCCCGATGACGATGCAGACCTTCGCCGTTCTGGTGATCGGCATGTCCTATGGCTGCCGCCTCGCGGGTGCGACGCTGCTGCTGTATCTCGTCGAAGGTGCCGTGGGTCTGCCGGTTTTCGCCAGCGGCGGCGGCATTGCGTATTTCGCCGGCCCGACGACGGGTTACCTGATCGGTTTCCTCGTCGCCGCCATGCTTGTTGGCTGGCTGGGTGAGAAAGGCTGGGACCGCAGTGTTCCGCTGACCTTTGTGGCCATGTTCGTCGGCACGGGCGTGATTTTCGCGCTGGGTGTGGCCTGGCTCGCGGTCTTCCTGGATAACTTTCAGGCCGCGCTGGCGAACGGTTTCAGCCCGTTCATAATCGGTGCGTTCGTGAAGATCGCCCTGGCGGCAGCGGTTCTGCCGTTGGTCTGGAAGTTCGTGATCCGTAAACGCGGTGTCTGATCTCGGACAGCCTCGGAAACCGACACGGCCGCCCCGTCTGATGAAGAGGGGGCGGCCGTTTCGTTTTGCGCGACGTGTCGGACTTAGAAGTTCAGGGAGATATCCCTGTGCACCGCGAGGCAACTGGCGATGTCGCCGGTGATTTCCTTCGGCAGCCGATCCTGGAGACGCAATCCGATGGAAGTCTGGATAGCCTGGTCATAGGTCGTCAGGCCCTCAAACAATGCAGCCTCGGCCCTTTTGCGCCATGCCAGATCGGCGGTGTAGGCCGCGATTGAATTCGAGATCTCGGCATTGGCCGTATCGCGGTTGAGACGGCGTGGGCTGAGCGCGCGGCGTGCTTTTGACAACGGGCTGCGGATGTCATTCACCTGCGTGAGCCCCGACAGGTTGTCGGTAAGGAAGGTGCCGATCGCCGCAGACGCATCTTCCGGACTGGCCGTGCGCACGGTTTCCTGCAGGGCCGTGTATTTGTCGCCAACCGCTTCGAGGGCGCGCGTGTCGGCGAGGATGGCGCGAACATCGCGGACGGGGCCGTAGGCTTGATCCACTGTCCGTCGATAGGTCTGCCGTGCCTTGCTCTCCGCCGACGTCAATTCGACAAACTGTTTGCGCAGGTCTTTCCATTCCGCCGGTACCCGCGTCAACAGCTCGGCCTGATGTGCGAGGAGTTCCTCGATCTTCAGTTCCGCATTACGGATGCCTTGCAGGTCGTTATCGCGCTTGAGTTGGAATACTGACGTTCGAACCTCGTCGATTTCCTCGTTGATATCGCGGGCATCGGCCTCGAGTTTTCTGACCTCTCGATGCAACGGTTCATAGCCGGGTTTGAAGTTTTCAACTTTTTCGGCTGCCGTGCGCACGCTCTCGACCATGGCGAACACGGTTCCGGCCTTGTCGAGCCCGCCCCGGAGCGCGTTGGCGTGGGCATCCGGCAGGACCGAGAGGTTGAGCTGGTAAGCATTGTTGATGGCGGCCTGGATCTGATTGGCATTCTGATCGTAGAAGCTGAACAGATGCTCTTCGAGGCAGGCCTGCAGGCGCGGGTTCTGCGGCGGTGGCGCCGTGTCCGCCGAAAGAAACGACTTGTTCGGCAGGTAGTTAACGAGACCGGGGAAGAAGCCCACGATCGCGAGGCCGACGAGCTGGAGCCCGATGAACACGACCACGCCTTTGTACATGTCGGTGGTTTTGACCTCCGGCGGGGCGACGCCGCGAAGATAGAAGAGGGCAAACCCGAAGGGCGGTGTCAGGAACGACGTCTGCATATTCACGCCGATCATGACGCCAAGCCAGACGGCGGAGATGTTTGCCGACGGGTCGGCGAGCAGGATCGGCGCGATAATCGGCACCACCACAACGGCAATCTCGATGAAATCGAGGAAGAAGCCGAGGACGAAGATCACGGCCATCACGACAATGAACTGAGTCCAGAAACCACCCGGTAGGCCGCCCAGGAACTCCTTGACGAGCTCTTCGCCGCCGAAAGACCGGAACGCGGCGGTCAGCATGGCCGCACCCAGCAGAATAATGAAAACCATCGAGGTGGTTTTGGCGGTCTCGACCATCACCCCTTGCAGGGTGTCGTCGATTTTGAGCGTACGCCAGGCGCTCCAGATCACGGCGACAAGCAGACCGGTCACCGCAATGGCCGCGAGAATGACGCCGAGCGCGTCGGTGCCGTCGTCAATCGATTTGATGTTCAGTTCGAATTGCGCGCTCAGAATCAGGATAGCTGCAATCGACACCACGGCGAGGATCGCGGGATAGAAGGCGCCGCGCTGGCCGTCCTTGAGGCGATAACCGGCCATGATCATGGCGCCGACGGCACCGATCGCGCCGGCCTGGTTCACCGTGGCGATGCCCATGATGATCGAGCCGAGGACGGCGAGGATCAGGGTCAGCGGCGGGACGAGTGCCAGGACGACGCGTCCGGCGAAGCGAATATCGTAGCGCCCCTCATAGGGTACCGGCGGCGCGGAACCTTTCTTCAGGAACGCGAAGATGAGGATATAGGCGGCATACAAACCCACCAGCACCAGCCCCGGCAGCAGCGCGCCCAGGAACATGTCGCCGGCGCTGGTCGAGGTGATGTCGAACTCGCTCGGCATCGAGATCTCGCCGGTACCGAACTTGTACTCAAGCTTGCGTGTCGTGCTTGCCTGATCGGTCGCGTTCGACAATTGATCGGCCAGGATGATCAGTACAATCGAGGGCGGGATGATCTGTCCCAGGGTCCCCGATGCGGCGATGGTGCCGGTGGCCAGCGGTTTGGAGTAGTTGTTGCGCAGCATCGCCGGCAGTGAGATCAGGCCCATCGCGACAACTGTGGCGCCGACGATACCCGTGGTGGCGGCCAGTAGTGCCCCGACGAAGACCACGGAAATGCCGAGGCCGCCCGGTACCGGGCCAAACAGCTGCGCCATCGTCACGAGCAGGTCTTCGGCGATCTTCGAGCGCTGGAGCATGATGCCCATGAACACGAACAACGGCACCGCGATCAGCGTGTCGCGTTCGACTTCCCAATACACCCCGCGGAAGTTGGTTACACCGGCCGTGAGCCATTGGACCGGTCCGTCCTGGGCGAAGAAGGCACCCGTATCGCCGGCGAAGATCACACCCGTCAGCGCGGCGATGCCGATGGTGAGGATGGCCGCACCGGGCAGGGCAAAGGCAACGGGAAACCCCATGCCCAGGGCGCCTGCCATGATCAGGACCAGCAATGCTACGAAGAAGACTTCCATCAGTGCTGATCCCGCGCGTTAATCGTTCAGGCCAGCCGGGCGCGCCGGGCGGCCGGGTTCGCCGCGCAACTCGGCAGCGTTGGCGAGCAAGTAATTCATGAACTGGACCAACATGGACACGGCGAAAACGGCCAGGAAGCCGGCCATGAGATATTTGACGAACATGCCGAAACCGGCCTGGGTCGTCTCGAAGGCCAGGATCGGGCTGTTGATGACGGCGGCCTTGGACCACATACCCAGCGTGATGATCACCCAGCACAGCGGCATGCCCAGAAGCAGGCAGCCCAGAACATTGACCCACGCTTTGCCGCGCGGGCCCATGCCCGCATAGAGCACGTCGACCCGGACATGGCCTTCTTCGACCAGCGCGTAGGCGCTGGCGAACAGGAACAGGCCCGCATACCAGAAGCGTACCAGGTCGCCCATGAAGGCCTGTTCATAGGAAAAGACGAAGCGCGCGATCACGATCTGCAGTTCCGCGACGACCACCAGCAGGGCGAGCCAGCTGAATCCCAGTGCTTTCTTGAAATAGGCGATGACGCAGGCCAGGCCGATCAGCGGCATATGGAAGTAGGTGCCACGGAACTCAGGTTGGCTCATTGCCTTGTCAAATTCAGCACCTGCAATATTGTCGAGGAACCCTTCGACGCGCAGGAAGGAAATGATGGCATCACCCAGGCCGACGATGAAGACGGCCCAGAAGGCGGCACGGACGATGTAGGCGGCGATGGCGCCCAACCGGGCGGCCTCTACATGCATGAGGCGTTTGGGTGTTGTGATGACAAAACCGGCGATGCCGAGGATCAGCACGAAGTAGCTGGCCAACTGAACCCAGCCAAGCGCGATGGACAATCCCGACAGTGGTTTGCGCAGCGGCTCGAAGCCGAACCAGCCCTGATGGGCAAAGAGGTTCGACAGGCCGGGCCAGTCCTGCCAGAAGATCAGATAGTTGTTGAGGACGAACAGAAGCCCGGATCCAACCATGGAGAGTGCAAAAACACGCAACGCCAGTGGAATGAAGCTGCTGTCGGTCGCAGTTGACGCTGCCGTTGTATCCGTCATGGATTCCGCGAGGCTCGCTGTCCGGGAACGGGCCCAAACCTGACTGAGGTCCGGGCCAGTTGGCTAACGCGATATGGAAAGCGGAGCCCGAGGGCTCCGCTCCACATTATCGTTGTCGCCGTTTGGCCTAGAGGCCGAGGACGCGGTTACGCTGCTGGACATAGGCCTGGTCCGAAATATTGGTCCAGGCGCCGACGTCGGCGCGCGCCTTGAGGAAGCTGTTGTAGATACGGCTCGACAGATCGCTGTGGGCCTGCACCTCGCCAAAGACTTCTTCTGCGGCCTCGCCGAAGCTGTCGTAGATCTCATCCGAGAACTGACGAAGCTGGACGCCCTGATTCTTGATCAGATCCTGGAGTGCCGTGCCGGACTTGGCGTTGTACTCGGACATCATCCAGTCATTTTCGGATGCGGCGGCTGCCTCGATGATGGCCTGGTCGGACTTCGACAGTTTGCCCCAGAACGAAGCGTTCATGCCCAGTGCGAGCATCGAGCCCGGCTCGTGCATGCCCGGATAGTAGTAGAACTTGGCGGCTTCATAGAACTTCATGAAGCCGTCGTTCCACGGGCCGACCCATTCGGTGGCGTCGATCGCGCCGGAAACCAGATTCTCATAAATCTGACCGCCCGGGAGGGAGACCGGCGAGGCGCCGAGCTTTGCCATGACGTCGCCGCCAAGACCCGGGATACGCATCTTGAGGCCCTTGAGGTCGTCGGCCGAATTGATTTCCTTGCGGAACCAGCCACCCATCTGGACGCCCGTATTACCGGCCATCAATCCCTTGAGGCCGAAATCACCCGCGAGCTCGTCCCAGAGCTCCTGGCCACCGCCAAAGCGGATCCACGCATTCATCTCGGTGTAGGTCAGGCCAAACGGCACGGCGGTGAAGAACGCCCAGCCCGGATGCTTGCCTTTCCAGTAATAGTCGGCAGCGTGATAGCCCTGTGCGTTGCCCGATGCGACTTCGTCGAAGCTGTCGAACGCGCCCACGCGCTCGCCGGCTGCGAAATACTGCATCTGGATGCGGCCTTCACTCATGATCCCAATGCGCTCGGCGAGGCGCTGTGCGCCGGTCCCGAGACCCGGGAAATCGCGCGGCCAGGTCGAGACCATCGTGAATTCGACGCGGTCTTTGACGATAGCCGGTGCTGCAGGCGTTACAGACGCTTGTTGAGCCGGTTTCTCTTTTAAGGATGTCAAAACTGCTGCGGTTGCTCCGACGCCGACAACACCGCCGACTGCGGCACCCGCTATAAATCCTCTTCTATCCATGAATTCCTCCCAGAGCTGCGTTTTCGTGTTTGTTTCCCGGCCCGGTTTCAAGAACGCATGTGAGGCCAAGGATGTGCGAAATTTGACGATCGTGAATCGACCGCAAACAGTTGCAGAAACCTTATACCAGCGTGTGGGGGCGCGCACGCCCTACAAAAGTATGACGATTACGTGCGTGTCCGGTACGTGTGTGTCCGGCTTAGCGGGGTGGTTCGCTGCTCGGAAGCGGTGCGTCGGTCCAGCCTTTTGGCCCGAGATGTTCGACGGGCTGATAACGGCTCTTGTAGGTCATCTTGGCGCAGCCTTCGATCCAGTAACCCAGATAGACATAGGGTCGCTCGCGTGCCGCCGCATCGCGGACAAGCTGCAGAATGCTGAAGGTCCCGAGACTCCGGCGATCCTCTGACGGCTCGAAATAGCTGTAGACCGCCGAAAGGCCGCTGGAGAGGACATCCGTGAGGCACGCGCCGAGAAGTGCGCCGGACGCGTCACGGATCGACATCAACTCGGTCTCCACCATGGAATCCTCGACCATCGCGCGGAAGTCCGAAAACGACATCGCGGCCATCTCGCCGCCGCTGTGGCGTGCGCGTTGATAGCGGAAGAAGAGATCATAATGTTCGTCGGTGGCAATTGCGGCATCGGTCGTGACGGCCAGGTCGGCGTTCTTGTTCCAGACACGTTGCTGCGAGCGTGTGGGCCCGAACGACGCCACCGGGACCCGGATCGGGACGCAGCCGTTGCAACCCGGACAGGCCGGCCGGTAAACGATGTGATGTGAACGCCGGAAGCCGGCAAGCGCGAGCTGGTCATGCAGGTCTTGCGCCTGCGCGCCACGTAATTCGGTAAACAGGTTCCGCTCGACACGACCATCGAGATACGGACAGGGCATCGGGCCCGTCCGGTAAAATACAAGCGGGGGTTTTGGCGCTTGGCTGGTCATGCACTGGTCCGGGAGGAAGATCGTGAAACGTCCCGAATTCTAGCGATATCAAACGTTTCACGCAAAGATGCGCGAGTGGCGATGGCTGGATCAGCCGGAATTGTGCCGGTCGTCGATTTCGGTCTTTCGGGCCGGTTCGATGGCGGCGGGCCCGTTTGCGTCGTTGGCGCCAAAATCTTTGGGTACGGCGGGTACGGCGGGTGCCGGCAATGTGCCTTTTTCCAGATTTTCGACATCGAGTTCGAGCGGAAGCTCGTTTTCGCGCAGAAGGACGATGCTGATGCGACGATTCTGCTCGCTCTCGGGCTCGTCCGGGAGCAGGGGATCGGTGTCGGCACGGCCCTGGACCAGTGCAATACGTTGGGCACCGAGGCCGGATTCGATCAGGAGCCGCCGCGCGGCGTTCGCGCGATCAGAGCTGAGTTCCCAGTTGGTGCAACCTTC
>JAQCFD010000330.1 GCA_027618305.1 Pseudomonadota bacterium | reverse complement strand
TCGAGCCCGTCGAGCCACACCATGGGCCGGTCGCTTTCGTTGCCATGATCGTGCCAGGTCCAGGACGGGGTGATGACGAAGTCACCCTCTTCCATGATCGTCTTCTCGCCGTCGACAGCGGTATAGGCGCCTGAGCCCTCGACGATGAAACGAAGTGCGGCCTGAGTGTGGCGATGGGCCGGCGCGATCTCGCCCGGCATGATCAGCTGCAGGCCGGCGAACAGCGAGGTGGTGACCCGGTAGCGCCCGCGCATGCCCGGGTTTTCGAGAATGAGCACCCGGCGCTCCGCCTGTTCGGCGGTGATCAGGTCGGCTGACTTCATCAGCGTGTCGCGGATCTCGTTGTAGTGCCAGATATAGGGCTGGCAGTCGCTTTTGGGCTCCTTGCGCGCGAAGGTGTGCAGCACCTCCCACAGGGGCGCGAGGTTCTTCGGGTCGCAATCATCCCGATAGTAGGGAAGCAGGTCGGGGCGGACGTCGGAGCGGATACTCATGATATTTCCTCGTTAGATTAACAGTGGTGGGCGACCGTCAGGCCGCTTCCGCCACGTCCGGCAGCGTCAGGCCGAGTTCACCCTCGACCAGCTCACGCGCCCGGTTAACATAGTCTGCCAGCATATCCTCATTGGTCCGCTGCTTGATCCCCCATTTTCGATAAATCTCGTTGTTTTTCGAACCGGCGCGACCGAAGAACTTCGGGAGGATCGGGTAATAGCGGTTGATCGCATCCTGTACGGCCTTGCGGCCCGCTTCCGTCTGGATCAGTTCCTTGGTGAAATCCTCGCCGAACTGGGCGTGGAAGCGCTCCTCCGGCATGGTCATGCGGGCCAGATTGCGCAGGGGCAGGAACTTGCACTGGGCCAGATCCTCGACCTGGAGGATTTCCGCCAGATCGGCGAGCAGCTTGATGACGCAGAATTCTTCCCAGGATTCGAGGGCGAATTCGAAGATCGAAAGCGGCTTCTTGTTGCCTGGCACCATGCGTTCCGGGGCGATGCCGATTTCCTCGCCCAACTCGCGGAAGCGCACGTGATGTCCATACTCCTCCATGGCCACCCGGCAGGTCAGCCATTTGGAATAAGGGGTCGGCGCCAGCGCGATCGCCGGCTCGTCGAAGACCTGGGCGCCGTAGAGTTCGTTGACGGCATGGCTGATGACGATCTTCTCGACCGCAACGCGAAATTCCTCCGGCGCGCCCTGCAACTCACGGGCGGTTTCGACGGAGTCTCCTGGATTGATGCTCATGGATCGCTCTCCTGCGGTTGGACCTTGTCTTTCTTAGACCTTGGGATCGGTGTTGAAGGATTCCAGATCCGTGGTGAGGTCGGTGTAGTTGGATCCGAATTCGGCCGGCGCCGCCGCGATCAGGCCGGCGACATCCCAGTCCCGGTCGTCGCGCGACAATGTCGCGACGGGGCGTGGCTGGGAAAACAGAAACAGCTCACGGCCGCGGACACCGAATATCTGTCCGGTGATGGACTGGCTCTCGGGCTGGCACAGCCAGGCGACCGCCGTCGCCACATGGTCGGGCGAGAGTTTGAGCGCGCGTTCCTTGTAGGCCGCCTGCTCGTCATTGGCGGGCACGATCATGTCGGTCACACGGGTCGCCGCGAACGGCGCGATGGCGTTGCAGGTGATGCCGGCGCGGCCCAGATCCATCGCCGCGACGCGGGTCAGGCCGATCATGCCGGACTTGGCCGAGGCGTAGGCCGACTGGCCGAAATTGCCATACAGGCCGGCCGACGAGGTGATGTTGACGATGCGGCCCCAGTCATAGGGCGCGCTGCCGCGCTCCGCCTTGGCTTGGGCGCGCATCACCGGGGATGCCGCGTTGGCCAGGTACCAGGCACCACACAGATTGGTCTCGATTACGTCGCGGAAATCGTCCGGGTCGGATTTGAAGATAAACCCGTCGCGCAGGATCGCGGCGTTGTTCACCAGGATATCGAGCCCACCGAAACTGTCCGTGGCGCAGGCGACCGCCGCGCGCGCGCCGTCGGCGCTGGCGATCGAGCCCGTGAAGGCCACGGCATTGTCGCCGATCTGAGCCGCGGCAGCCTCGGCGACCGACGGATTGGGATCGTGGCCACCCACGTCGCCACCATTGTCGGCGATGACCACGCTGGCGCCGCGCGCCGCCAGACCCTGGGCGATGGCAAGACCGATGCCGCGGCCCGCGCCGCTGACCAGCGCGACCCGGCCGTCGAGCCGGCCATCGTCCGTATTGCCGTGTGTCGTGTCGCTGCTCATGACGCCGCCTCGAGTTTGGCCTTCTCGGCCTCGGTGTAGAACGCGTCCGCGTGACAATCCTCGTCGCGCACGCGCATCGCCTTGAGCTTGCCCACGCAGGTCTCGACCATGATCGGCGGCCCGGCCAGATAGGCCTTGGACCCGTCCATATCCTCGAAGTCATCGGCCAGGATATCGACCAGATATCCGCTGCGCCGGGCGCTCGCGCCGTCCGGCTCGGACAGCACGATCTCGAAGGTGAAGTTCTCATATTTGTCGGCGAGCGCCTGGAAGTGGTCTTCCAGATAGACATCGGGTTCGGCGCGGACGCCGAAATACATATGAATGGGCTGTTCGGCACCGCCCGCGAGCGCGGATTCGACGATGGATTTCACCGGCGCGAGGCCCGAGCCACCGGCGAGCGCGACGATTGGGCCGGTGTGTTTCTGGCGCAGGTAAGAAATCCCGTAGGGCCCCTCGACACGGACGCTGTCGCCCGGCTTCAAGTCATTATGGACGAAGGTGCTGACCCCGCCGTCGGCAACCATCCGGATGTGGAATTCGAGGATATCTTCGCCCTTTCCATCAGGGGGCAGATTGGCCATCGAATAGTCGCGCGGCGGCTGGCCGTCGAAGAGCACGCGCGC
>JAQCFD010000329.1 GCA_027618305.1 Pseudomonadota bacterium | reverse complement strand
GCCGAACCGCCGGCGACGATCAGGGCCGGCTTGTGTTCATGCGCCAGCGCTTCGACCTCTTCCATGTCGATCCGGGCGTCATCCCGCCGCACGCCATACTGGATGGCGTTGAACCATTTGCCCGACAGGTTTGGTGCCGCGCCGTGGGTCAGATGACCGCCGGCCGCCAGCGACATGCCGAGCACCGCATCGCCCGGTTTGCAGAGGGCCAGGAAGACCGCCTGATTCGCCTGCGCACCCGAATGCGGCTGCACATTCGCGAATGAACAGCCGAACAGCCGCGTCGCGCGTTCGATCGCAAGTTCCTCGGCCACGTCGACAAATTCGCAACCACCGTAGTAGCGGCGTCCGGGATAGCCTTCTGCGTACTTGTTTGTCAGGACCGAGCCCATGGCCTCGATGACAGCCCGCGAGACTATGTTCTCGGAGGCGATCAACTCGACCTGAGTTTGCTGCCGGCGGAGCTCTCGCTGCATCGCGTCGAATATGTCCGGATCGGCCTCGGCAAGTCCACGGTCGAAAAACCCATCCGTCACATTGCCCGTGTCCGGGGCTTCACTCGTCATCGACATACCCATTCCTCTGTCACTCGTTCATCCGCATATACGTGATACACCGCGCCCCGCCGCCCGGCTCCAATCCGTCACCGCTAACCCAGTTTCCCAACCCGCCGATCATGCCGCTCACCGCCGGGATACTGCCCATCCAGGAATGCGCGCAGACAATCACGCGCGACCTCAAGACCCAGTATACGGGCGCCCAACGCCAGGACATTTGCATCATTATGTTCTCGTGCCAGCCGCGCCGTCGTGGCGTCATGGCAGAGCGCGGCGCGCACGCCGGCAATCCGGTTGGCCGCGATGGAGATACCGATGCCGGTGCCGCAGATGATGACGCCCTGGCTCGCCCTACCCGACGCGATCGCTTCACCAACCGCCTTGCCGAAGTCCGGATAGTCGACCGAGTTATCATCGTCGGTGCCGAGATCAAGGACGGTCACACCGCGTTCAAGAAGGTCCGCCTTGAGATCCTCCTTGAGGGCGTAGCCCGCGTGGTCGGCCGCGATTGCGATCGTGCCTTCGCTCATGCGTCAAGTCCGTCTAAACGTCACTGAAGTTGGGTTATCAGATCGGGCTCGAATTACCACATCTCGTCATTCGCCGCCAGCGATACACAATCTGTCGCGGTGAAATGGTGTGGACAATGAGTCCCTCGGATTTTCCGCACTGCACCATTAGAATCGTAGTGCCGGCATAGTCATGGATACGAAATATGGGCATTTGTTGCGGCCATCAAAGTCGGCCTTCAGTCCAGTTCCATCTATTCATTTCGCTATTGCCGAAAAGTACTGATGATTATTCGAAAGGCGTATTGACTGGCTCCCACCTGCATGCGATCATGATTGCCGACTGCGCGCCGAGGCTAACGCGGGAACAGGGGGGGAAATGACCGATAATGATCCTGACAACTTGTCTCGCGACGAACTGCTGCGGATGACCACGCAAGTTGTGTCTGCGTATGTCGGCAACAATCCAATTCCGGAAGTCCAGATTTCAGACGTCATCAAATCTGTCTTCGGCAGCCTGGAAGGCCTCAGCGGCGGTGCGGCAAGCGCCCAGACCAATCAAAAGCCCGCCGTCCCGGTGAAGCGCTCGATCACCCCCGACTATATTATTTGCCTGGAAGACGGCAAGAAGCTGAAGATGCTCAAACGCTATCTTCGCACGGCTTATAATCTGACGCCGGAAGAGTACCGGGCCAAATGGGGTCTCGCGGCGGACTATCCCATGGTGGCACCGAATTATGCGAAACAGCGCTCGGCATTCGCCAAGCAGATCGGCCTCGGCAAGCGCGCGCGCTAGCGGTGCGGCCCATCGGAAAAATTGATCAGGCGAACACGCCCCCGCGTTTCAACGGCGACGGCTGGCGCTTGTCCAGCATATAGCGAAGCTTGGACATGGCGGTGCGGCGCAAGGCTTCTTCGCTGGCGCTGACCGGACCGACGATCGAAACTTCCAGCCCGGTATCTGGATCAATCGCACAAACCTTCACGGCATTTCCCACAGCGGAAAACTCGAAGATCACATTGCCCAGTCCCATATTGGGGACCTTCGATCGGGGAAGTTCGGCCATTTCACTCGGTCTCCGTATTCATAGTCAGCGCCACGGCGCCGACGTATACTTTGCCACAGCGCAAATCTGATGGGAGTGAGGGACCATGAAAACGGGTAAAGAAAAATTTACCGTTAAGCATGCGCAAAAGGCCGAGTGGAAAAAGGGCCTGCGCGAAGATTTCGAATACAGCGATCTCGGCATCCGTGAAGCGACACAGGGTAAGTTCAGCGCCCATGTCATCCGGATCGCCGACCCATCAATCGATCATCACACGGGCAAGCACGCCCATATGACCGACTTCCAGATGATTTATGTGCTGCAGGGCGCCGCCCGCTTCTGGTTCGACGGTGAAGGCGAAGTGAACGTGTCCAAGGGCGACTGTTTCTACCAGCCGGACGGAATCATGCATGATGCACTCTGGATGTCGGACGACTGCGAGCTGCTGGAGATTACCTCACCGGGCGACTTCGAAACCGTCAGAGATTGAGCCGCTGCGTCTCACAGTCTGGGACATCACAAAGATCGCATCCATGTGCCGGCGCACACCCGGTTAGGCTCCGCCGGCACAACAGGAGTATTCGACCATGAGCCTTGCATCAGACAACGCAAAGCCGACACGCGCGGGCGGCGACACGCCGCGTTTTCAGTGGGACGACGCGTTGCTGCTGGATGATGCGCTCAGCGAAGACGAGCGGATGGTGCGTGACATGGCGCGGGCCTATAGCCAGGAAAAGCTGCTGCCGCGGATCATTGAGGCCAACCGCAAC
>JAQCFD010000026.1 GCA_027618305.1 Pseudomonadota bacterium | reverse complement strand
CCGATCTTCTCCCCCTTGAGCTCTTCCATCTTGTTCCACGGAAACGTGGTGCCCAGACCGTAATCGTCGAACGCGCCGCCACCCAGATACGTCTGATTGTAATCGTTAAACACCTTGTAGAAGTAGTCGAATTCCTGCTGAACCTGACGCGTTGTCGGTCCCATGATCCGGGGATCGCCCGAGATGAACGGGTTGAAGTAGTTCAGGTTGTGGACGAACAGCTTGGTCGGCTCAAAGGCCGAGGGGATCGAGCCGAAGTCGACCAGGCCCTTCTGGGTCGATTCCAGAACCTCGAAGAGGTTGGCGATGGTGCCGCCATAGCCTTCAATGAAGCGAACCTTGTGGTTGGTCTCGGCCGCCACGCGCTTTGTGACGTTCGGTACAAACGTCTTCTGAAGCTGGTTGACGGTCGACAGCGGTGCTGCCGGATGGCCGGCGGCGATGCGAAACGTGAAGTTGTCGGCTTGTGCCGGCACTGCGGCAACGAGCCCTATCGCGAAGCAGGCCCCTAATTTCCAGAATGATTTCGAAATCATGCTCTCTCCCCCATTGTGATTCTTGATTGGTGGAGCCTTGCGCCAGCTTCGTACGTAATCTCGGCACCATGAAGACGCGAGGCAAACGGGTAACAAAACAAACAAACAAACAAATAATATGTTGAATAGTAGGTGACTAATTGAAAAAGATGCAACAAGTCATGGATAGCCATTCGCGTCACGCGCGGTCGCAGGCCCCGCCTTCGGACGGTTTTCCGGTGCTCCAGAAGCTTTGCCCGAACGCGTAATGCTGGGAAATGAAACGGAAAATACCTGCTATGACGGTCCCGGGCCCTGATCCCGAATGACATCGGATCACGGTGCGGGCAGAATATTTGGTCGATGCTGCGGTTTGCCGACCACGTCCACGCAACGAGAATGGAGAACGAACGATGGCACGACTGGACCTTTCGAAAGAGAAAATGGAACGTGAACGGGTCGCGCGTTTCGCCGGGATGCGACCGAACCCCATGATGTTCGTCGATACGCGCTTGCCCGCGCATGCGCGGGATCTGTTCAGTGTGATCGGTCCGGGCGTCTCCGAGGACCCGGCGACAAACCCGGTGATCACCGGGGAGCACGGGTTCAATATCGCCTATGTCGGCGCGGAACCCGGCTGCGGCGCCGCGCTGCACGACCACGTCACGGTCGAGGTCTTCATACCGTTCTCGGGGAAATGGACGATCTATTGGGGAGGCGAAGGAGAGAATGAGCTTCAGGTTGGCCCGCTCGACTGCTTTTCGGTTCCACCGGGGGTCATGCGTGGCTTCCGGAACGACGGGGATGAATATGCCCATATGGTTGCTGTCGTGGGCGGCGACGACAATGGCAAGGTTAGCTGGGCCCGCTCGGTGCTTGATCAGGCGGCGAAGACGGGGATGCGTCTGGATGCAGACGGAAATTTGATTGTCGAACCGGCGGCGTAGAGACTTCCCGGCTTATATCGCAACGGGCGCGGGCGGCAGAGTTCGGGATGGAATCGAACAGGGAGAAGACGATGGCCAATTCTGGATGGGATGTGGAGCGTATGGAGCGCGAGCGGATCGCGCGTTTCGAGGAACTGAAGACCGATCCGCGGTTCTTTCTGGATTCGATGCTGCCGGGTCATGAGCGGCTCAACTACAACGTCATCGGATCAGGGGTGTCCGAGAATCCCCACGCCAAACCAGCCATCGAGTATGCAGAGGACTTCAACCTTACATACATGAAAGCGGCGCCGGGCAAGGGGCCGTCGTTACATTCCCACGACCATATTGAGGTGTTCATCGCAATGACCGGCCGCTGGAGCGTCACCTGGGGTGAGGAGGGCCAGCATGAAATATTCCTTGAACCCTTCGACGTGATTTCGGTGCCGGTCGGCGAGATGCGGGCGATCCGCAATGCTGGCGACAGCGATGCCTGGCATCTCACGATCCTGGGCGGCACGAATCCAAGCCGTGTCGAGTGGCATGACAATGTAATTCAACGTGCGCAGGACGCGGGGTTCGTCCTCGACGAGGACGGAAATATCCAGGAAGTGTGATGGGATCGCGGGCTGCCTAGTCTTCCTGCCGGTAGGGCAGATGCTCGGCGTAATTTTCGATCTCCCAGTCCACTTCGCGCTCTTCCTCGCGACAGAACCGTTCGACCGCTTCGCGGAAGCTGGCGTTGGGAATGTAGTGACCGGAGAAGGTCTGCACCGGCTCATATCCGCGCTGGATCTTGTGGGGCCCCTGGGTGCCCGCTTCGACGGTCTGGAGGCCATTGTCGATCGCGAATTCGATCGCCTGATAGTAGCAGGCCTCGAAATGCAGGAACCGGAAATCTCCGAGGCAGCCCCAGTTCCGGCCATAGAGCGCGGTGGCGCCGCGCAGATTGAGCGCGCCGGCGACCGGCAGTCCGTCCATGTCGGCCATGACCAGCACGATCTGGTCGCCCATCCGATCCTGCGCCGCCTCGAAGAATGCGCGGGTCAGATAGGGGGATCCCCATTTGCGGTCATAGGTGTCGACGTAGAATTGATAGAAGGCGTCCCAGTGGAGCGGCTTGATGTCGTCGCCGGTAAGCGCCTGGACGTTGATGCCCTGATCGGCGACCTGGCGCCGTTCCTTGCGGATCATCTTGCGCTTGCGGCTGGTCAGCGCGCCGAGAAAATCATCGAACGTCTTGTAGTCGCGGTTGTGCCAGTGGAACTGGCGGCCGACCCGCTGGATCCAGCCGGCGAGGCCCATCACGTCGTAATCCTGTTCGGTGCAGAAGGTCACATGGACCGACGACATGTCGAGCTTTTGGCAGACCGTTTCCAGCGCACGCAGCAGGGTCAGCCGGGCGTCGTCAGAATCTGGCGCGTCACCGGCCAGCAGCCGGGGGCCGCCGACAGGCGAGAAGGGGGCGGCGACCTGCATCTTCGGGTAGTAACGCCCGCCCGCGCGCTCCCAGGCATGGGCCCAGCCATGGTCGAACACATACTCGCCCTGGGAATGGCTCTTCAGATAGACCGGCGCGGCGGCGATGATGTCGCCATTGGCTTCCTCGACCACCACATGATGGGGCAACCAGCCAGCCTCGTTCGACGCGCAGCCGGTCTCCTCCAGCGCCAACAGGAACGGGTAGCTGACGAACGGGTTGTCGCGTCCGGCAAGTCGTTCCCAGGTGTCGGGCGGAATGTTCGCGATATTCTCGACGACGCGGGCGGAAAGTGGTGTGTCTCCGTCGGGCATGGCGTCAGTCTACTGGTCCGTGCCCATGTCACCAAGAGCAGCGTCACCGAGAGGTGCGTTACGGTTGGTGAATTCAAATTCCAGCGTGGAGTGGCCGATTTTGAATTGCGTCGATAGCCGGCCCTTAAGGGCGGCCTTGATCTCCTCCATCCGTTCCATGTCTGCCGGATCGATCACCACATGGGCCTCAAGCGAGCGCCGGTGTTCGTCAATGTGCCAGATGTGGACATGGTGGATGTCATGCACGCCCGGTACGTCCTGTAAGGTCGCAGCGACGTCCGTGACATCGAGCCCCGCCGGGACACCCTGCATCAGGATATGAATGGCCTTGGGAATCTCGATGGCGGCATGACCGAGGATATAGACCGCAATCACGATGGTGACGATGGCGTCCACGAACAGCCATTCATAGAAGATGATCAGCGTACCGCCGACGATCACGCCGAGCGACGCCATGGCGTCCGACAGATTGTGGATGAACGCCGCACGGATGTTCATTGAAGTCTTCGCCATGCGGTACGTCAGCATCACCGTCGCGAGGTCTATGACCAGGGCGATCACGGCGATCACCACCACGGTCCAGCCCTCGATTGGCTGCGGGTTTAACAACCGGTCAATACCCTCGGTAATCAAAAACAGGCCGATAAAAATCAGCCAGGAGAGGTTGAACACCGCGCCGATCATCTCCGCGCGGCCATGGCCATAGGTGTGGTTGTCGTCGGCCGGGTGCCGGGCAATCCGCCGGGCGATCAACGCAATGGCAAGTGCGGCGGCGTCGGACAGATTGTGGATGGCGTCGGCCACCAAGGCGAGGCTGCCAGACAACACGCCACCGATGATCTGGGCCACGGTCAGCAGCAAATTGACCGCGACGGCGAAGACGAGGCGGCGGTCGCCGCCTGGCGTGTCCGCAGGTGCGGGGCCGTGAGAGTGACCGCGTGTATGACTGTGGTGGAGACCCATGCGCCGGGTGGTCCTTGGGGTGATCCGTGGGGCTCAGCTGATCTCGAAGATCGCTTCGACCTCGACCGCGACGCCCAGCGGCAGAGATGCCATGCCCACGGCCGCGCGCGCGTGACGGCCCGCATCGCCGAAGACCTCGGCGAACAGGTCCGAGGCGCCGTTGACGACCTTCGGGTGATCGGGGAAATCGGGGGTTGCGGCGACGAAGCCCGTGAGCTTCACCACCCGGCTGACCCGGTCGAGATCGCCACCCAATGCGTCCCTGGCCTGGGCGATGAGCGCCAGCGCACAGACGCGGGCCGCCGCGGCACCCTCATCGACCCCGAATTCCGCGCCGAGCCGCCCGGTGAAGCCGGGCTTGCCGTCGACGATAGGAATCTGTCCCGAAACGAACAGCAGGTTTCCCGTCTGCACATAGGGGACATAGTTTCCCGCGGGTGCGTTGGCGGGCGGCAAGGTGATGCCGAGTTCGTCGAGGCGTGCGTCGATGGTTCCGGACATGATGGGGTGCTCCTGTGAGGCCCGATGAATGCGGGGCGAAATCTGGTGCACAGCATAGCGCTGACAGGCGCGCGGCGTAAGAAATAGGCGCGATCTGGCTCAAAAAAACCGGGGTGCGCCTACCTTTGCACACCCCGGAGGTCAGGGAGGAGAGTGACCCGGCGCCAAGCGGACTGGCACGGGGTCGACTATTCAGGCCATTGGGGTCCGACCCGGCCCGAATTCCTCAGCTACACCCGCTGGTACCCCCGCAGGTGTCGCATTTGAGACATGTTCCGTTCCTCACCAGGGTGAAGTTGCCGCATTCGCCGCAGGCATCGCCTTCATAGCCCTGAAGTCGGGCCTGGCGAATGCGCATCGAACGCTCTTCCTGAACCACATATTCGAGATCGAGTTGCTGGCCCTTCGGTGTTCCCACCGGGCTCACGACCGTCTCGATTTCGCCCGTCGGCATGCCGTCGGTGCCGGTTGCCTCGGCCGTGGCCTCCGGCGCCTGTTCGGCTGGCTGCAGTTCGCGTAGGCCGCCTTCAATCACCGACAGGGTGTTTCTGCGGATATAGCCGGTGCTGACAACCGATTCCGTCAGCTTGCTGCGCGGCGGCAGGCCGTCGTCGGACTCGCCACGACCCATCGTATCGGGCTCGAGATCTTCGATCTCTACATGGGCCAGATCGTTGCGGCCGAGATAGCTGATGGCGAGTTCTCGGAAGATATAGTCGAGGATCGAGCTCGCCATCTTGATGGTCTCGTTGCCTTCGACCGGGCCCGAGGGCTCGAACCGCGTGAAGGTGTAGGCGTCGACGAACTCTTCAAGTGGCACGCCATACTGCAGACCGATCGAGACCGCGATGGCGAAGTTGTTCATCAGCGAGCGGAAGGCGGCACCCTCCTTGTGCATGTCGAGGAACACCTCGCCAATCGATCCGTCGTCATACTCGCCGGTCCGGATGTAGACCTTGTGACCACCAACGATCGCCTTCTGGGTGTAGCCCTTACGGCGATGCGGCAATTTATGGCGATCAACTTCGCGCTCGACGATCCGCTCGACGATGCGCTCTGCGACGATCGCCGCGCGGCGTCCGTTCGGCGCATCGAGAAGCTCCTCGAGCGTATCCGCTGCCTCATCGGCATCGTCCGACAGGAGTTGCGACTGCAGCGGCTGGCTGAGCTTGGAGCCATCGCGATACAGCGCGTTCGCCTTGAGTCCGAGCCGCCAAGACAGCATGTAGGCATCGGCACAGTCGGAGATGTTGGCCGCATTGGGCATGTTTATGGTCTTGGAAATGGCGCCCGAGATGAACGGCTGGGCGGCCGCCATCATGTGGATGTGACTGTCGACAGACAGGAACCGCTTCCCGGTCTTCCCGCACGGATTGGCGCAGTCGAAGATCGCGAGATGTTCGTCCTTCATATGCGGCGCACCTTCGAGGGTCATCGTGCCGCAGGCATGATTGTTGGCAGTTTCGATCTGCTCATCTGTGAAGCCCAGCGCCAACAGCATGTCGAAGGACATATTGTCGAGCTGCGCCAATTCGAGGCCCAGCGTCTCCGTGCAGAAAGCCTCTCCGAGGGTCCATTTGTTGAACGCGAAGCGGATGTCGAACGCCGTGCCGAGACCGTCCTCGATCGCGGCGATCTGGTCGTCTCCGAAGCCTTTTTCGGCCAGCGTCGCATGGTTGACCCCCTGCGCGTCGGCCAGCGATCCGTAACCAACGGCGTAGCCGGAAATCTCGTCGATCTGCTTCGGCGTGTAGCCGAGGTTTTGAAGCGCCTCGGGGACCATCCGGTTGATGATCTTGAAATAACCGCCGCCGGCGAGCTTCTTGAACTTCACCAGTGCGAAGTCCGGTTCGATGCCGGTCGTGTCACAATCCATGACCAGGCCGATCGTGCCGGTGGGTGCGACGACCGTGGTCTGGGCGTTGCGATAGCCATGGGCTTCGCCCAGTTCCAGCGCCAGGTCCCAGGCGCGCTTCGCCGCTTCGGCGATCGCCGCGTCCGGGCAGTTCGCATGATCGAGCGGAACCGGGTCTGTCGACAGGCCTTCATAGCCCGTGGTGGTGCCATGTGCCGCGCGGCGATGGTTGCGGATGACCCGCAACATGTTTGGCGCATTCTTGGCATGCCCCGGGAACGCCCCGAGTTCTTCGGCCATTTCGGCCGATGTCGCATAGCAGACGCCGGTCATCAGCGCGCTGATGGAGGCGCACAGCGCGCGGCCTTTGTCGCTGTCGTAGGGAAGCCCCGACGCCATGAGCAGGCCGCCGATATTGGCGAACCCAAGGCCCAGCGTGCGGAACTCGTAGCTCAGACGCGCGATTTCCTTGGAGGGGAACTGCGCCATCAGCACTGAAATCTCGAGGGTGACGGTCCACAGGCGGACTGCATGCTCGAACCCGTCGACATCAAAACTGCCGTCATTGTCGCGGAAGGTCATGAGATTCAGCGACGCGAGGTTACACGCGGTGTCGTCGAGGAACATGTATTCCGAGCACGGGTTGGATGCGTTGATGCGTCCGGATTCCGGGCAGGTATGCCAGTCGTTGATCGTGGTGTCGTACTGGATGCCGGGATCGGCGCACGACCAGGCCGCATAGGCGATCTTGTCCCACAACTCGCCGGCGTCAACGGTCTTCGCGACCTCGCCGTCGGTCCGGCGTTTCAGATCCCATGACCCGCCGTCCTCGACGGCTTTCAGGAAGTCATCGGTGACCCGAACCGAGTTGTTGGAGTTCTGGCCGGAGACGGTCAGATAGGCTTCGGAATCCCAATCGGTGTCGTAGGTCGGGAAGTCAATTTCGGTAAATCCCTGACGGGCAAACTGAATGACGCGCTGGGCGTAATTGTCCGGCACCCGCGCCTTGCGGGAATCGCGGATGGCCTTCTTCAGGGCCGGGTTCTCGGCCGGCTCGAACCGCTCATCGCCTTCCGGCGCATCGGTGCCGCTGCAGGCGGCCATGATCGCGGTCAAATGCTGCTGGCATGTGATCGACCCGGTGACGAGTGCGGCGACCTTCTGTTCCTCGGTGACCTTCCAGTCGATATAGGATTCGATGTCGGGATGATCGACATCGACCACGACCATCTTGGCCGCGCGTCGCGTCGTGCCGCCGGACTTGATGGCGCCGGCCGCCCGGTCGCCGATCTTGAGGAAACTCATCAGGCCCGACGATTTTCCGCCGCCCGAAAGGGCCTCGCTCTCGCCGCGAATATGGGAGAAATTCGAACCGGTGCCCGAACCGTATTTGAACAGGCGCGCCTCACGGACCCAAAGGTCCATGATCCCGCCGTCATTCACGAGATCGTCGGACACGGACTGGATGAAGCAGGCGTGGGGCTGCGGGTGTTCGTAAGAACTCGTGGACTTGGTCAGTTTGCCGGTCTGGTAATCCACATAGTGGTGACCCTGTCCCGGACCGTCGATGCCATAGGCCCAATGCAAGCCGGTGTTGAACCATTGCGGGCTGTTCGGCGCCGCGATCTGGGCCGCCAGCATGTAGCGCATTTCGTCGTAATAGGCGCTGGCATCCTCGGCGCTGTCGAAATAGCCGCCCTTCCAGCCCCAATAGGCCCAGGTGCCGGCCAGCCGGTCGAAGACCTGACGGGCGTCGGTTTCACCGCCTTGGCGCTTGTCCTTGCCGAGGCGTTTGAGCTTGGCCTCGTCGGCGGCATGCCGCCACAGGAATTCGGGAACATCGTCTTCCTTGACCGGCTTCAGCTTCGCCGGAACCCCCGCCTTGCGGAAGTATTTCTGCGCCAGGATATCGCAGGCCACCTGGGTCCATGCCGCAGGAACTTCGATATCTTTGGCCGCAAACACAATCGATCCGTCCGGGTTGCGGATTTCACTCGACGTGGTGCGAAACGCGATCGCGGTGTACGGGCTCTCGCCTTCGTTCGTAAAACGGCGTTGGATCCGCATGTAATCCCCCAAAAACAGGCGCGATGTACACGCCGAAAACAAAAATGAGCCAGGGTGACCGCGCCAAATTTCGAATACTCGCCGGGGGCGGCCCCCGCCGATTCCATGATGATTTCGTGACAAAAACGACGAAAAACACCAAATGTCGGCAATTGCAGACGGTAAACCACAAGATATTTGCGCCGCAACCACATTTTGGGTTCAGCGACCAACAATCGTCCATATCATGTGTTTGGCGACATACGCTCTTCTGGCTTACCGCCTAAGCAAACGTGACATCATGGCTCTGGCCAAACTCCGGGGCTGGTGCCATAGTCCCGCGAAACATCGGCACATTTAGGGACTTGGAAGCTCAATGGCCACGTTGGGAACGCTGCTTAAAACCATGATCTCAGGGCAACTTGTCGACACCGACAAGTTCGGTAACCGCTATTATCGCGGCCGTACCCGCAACAGGTACAACCGTGAGCGCCGCTGGGTTATCTATAAGGGCAGGCCGGAGGCGAGCAAGGTGCCGCCCGAATGGCACAGCTGGCTGCATCACATGACGGAATCGCCTCTCGATGAGACCCATCGCCATGATTGGCAGCAGGAACATGTTCCGAACCTGACGGGCACGCGTGCCGCCTATCATCCGCCAGGCAGCGTCCTGCGGGACGGCGAGCGCAGGCGAGGTACCGGGGACTATGAGCCCTGGACCCCGCAATAGGACGCCTGTCGCACATCACGTTTTCCGATATCGGGTTGCTTTGATGAGCGCATCACGATGAACACTTCGTCACAGCGTGAACTCCGGGACGTCGTCGTGGGGCTCGGGGTCGTGATTTTGGTCGTCGGCGTTCTGGGTGTCGTCTTCGGCCCGACCCGGACCTCCGGCGATGACACCATCGACGTGAGCGCGGTGTTCGGACGGACGGACGGCCTTCGGGTCGGCGATCCCGTTCACGCCGCCGGGGTCAAGGTCGGCGAAGTGGCCGCACTCGACCTGGTCGAGCAATTTCGGGTGCAGGCTACGCTGCGGATCGATGCATCGCTTAAACTCGATACCGACGCCAACGCGGCGATTGTGACCGATGGCATATTCGGCGGCAAACTCGTGCGGGTTGATATCGGCGGGGCCGACCAGATCATCGGTGACGGCGGTCGGATCAGTTTTACGGAAGATGCAGTTGTGCTTGATGATTTGCTGGGGCTCATCGTGTCTCAGGCAAAATCAGCGCGTGAAGCAGGAGCGAAGGAATGAAACGCGGTGCCGTTGAAACGATCCTGGGTGCGGTCGTCCTTTTGATTGCGGTCGGATTTGTGCTCTTTGGGGCGCGCTCCATCGATTTGCAGGCAAATGATGGCTACGAACTGACGGCGCGGTTCCTGAAAGTCGGGGGGCTTGATCGGGGCAGCGATGTCCGTATCTCCGGTGTGAAAGTCGGATCCGTTATTGATCGCAGACTCGATGATAAGACATTCGAGGCCATCGTGACCTTTACTATGCGCAGTGATCTTCGTCTGCCGGTCGATACGGAGGCCGGGGTGACGGCCGAGGGACTGCTCGGCGGCAAATATCTGCGCTTGTTCCCGGGTAAGGCGGAGGAGACGCTGCCGCCTGCGGGCGAAATCATACAAACCCGTGATTTTCGCGCCATCGAGGACACGGTCTCGGAAATCATCTTCCTGGCGACCGATTCCAAATGATGCCGGCCGGCATTCACCTGATTTCCTGATGCAGCGACTTCTTTTCTCCACGACGCTTGCGTTGGCCCTTGTCTGGGGCGCGGCGACCGAATTGTCGGCACAGGAAGTCGTTGTACCGTCTTCTGGTGCGGTTCTGCAGGGGCTCGACAAGGTCACCGCTCGGATTTCGACCTTCGAGGCACCGTTCGATGTGCCGGTCCGGTTCGGATCGCTTGTGATCCAGGCGCGCGCCTGCCACAAGGCGCCGCCCACCGAGCCGCCGGAAAGTACCGCGTTCCTTGAAATTGACGAGACGTTCGAGACCGCGCGGCCGCGGGATCTGTTCACCGGCTGGATGTTCGCATCCAGCCCGGCCGTCTCGGCGCTCGAGCACCCGGTCTACGATGTCTGGGTCGTGGATTGTATGAAGGCCTCGAACTCGGCCTCCGATAACGCCGGCTGAAAGTCGGCATCAACCTTGAGGGCTTCCGCCAGGCGCTGCCTGTAATCGGCCCGGTCAATTTCCGCGGCGCCGAACTGGCGCAAATGGTCCGTGATAAACTGGCTGTCGAGGAGCACGAAGCCGCTGTTGTGCAGCCGGGCCACGAGGTGGCACAGCGCGACCTTGCTCGCGTCGCTGGCACGGGAGAACATGCTCTCGCCGAAGAACGCGCCGCCGAGGCTTACCCCATACAGTCCGCCGACCATGACATCGTCGTCCCAGCATTCGACGGAATGGGCGAAGCCCATCTCGAACAGCGCGCTGTAGAGGTGTTCGATCTCATCGTTGATCCAGGTGTCGGGGCGGTTGCCCTGCGGCTCGGCACAGCTCCGCACGGTGCCGGCGAAGTCGCTGTCGCACCGGATTTCGAAGGGGCAAGTCCGGATGGTCTTTCGCAAACGCCGTGGGATGTGAAACCCATCGAGCGGTAGTACGCCGCGCATATCCGGGTCGATCCAGAACAGATCGGCATCGTGCCGGCTTTCCGCCATCGGGAAAATTCCGCTGGCGTAGGCACCCAGTAGAAGCTGCGGCGTGAGGCTGGTCATCGTGCAAGCCTAGTCGCCGGCGACGAAGCTTTCGAGCCAATGAATGTCATAATCACCCGCGATGAATGACGGATTGTCGGCCAGGCGCTGGTGCAACGGGATCGTGGTGGAAACACCCGACACGACCATCTCGCCCAGCGCACGCCGCAACCGCATCAGCGCTTCGTCACGCGTACGCCCATGGACGATCAGCTTGGCAACCAGGCTGTCGTAATAGGGCGGGATGCTGTAGCCGGCATAGAGCGCTGAGTCGACGCGCACGCCGAGCCCGCCCGGCGCATGAAATTCCTCGATCCGTCCCGGCGACGGCGTGAAGGTTTCGGGGTCCTCAGCATTGATCCGGCACTCGAAGGCGTGGCCGTTGATGCGGATATCATCCTGGCGCAGGGACATTCCCTCGCCGGCGGCAATGCGGATCATCTCCGCCACGATATCGATGTCGCAGATCATTTCGGTAATCGGATGCTCGACCTGGACGCGGGTGTTCATCTCGATGAAATAGAACTCGTCGTTTTCGTACAGAAACTCGAACGTTCCGGCGCTGCGATAGCCCAGATTGGCGGCCGCGTCGGCGCAGATCTTGCCGATCCGCAGGCGTGTCGGCTCATCGAGAATGGGGCAGGGGGCCTCCTCGAGGACCTTCTGATGCTTGCGTTGGAGTGAACAATCGCGTTCGAACAGATGGACCGCATTGCCCTTGCCGTCGGCAATGACCTGGACTTCGACATGGCGCGGATGGCTGAGATATTTCTCGATATAGACCGTGGCGTCACCGAAACCCGCCAGCGCCTCGGTCGACGCCATGTTGAACGCGTTTTCGAGGTCTTCGGGGCGTTCAACCACCTTCATGCCCCGTCCGCCGCCGCCGGATGCGGCCTTGACGATAACCGGGTAGCCGATGTCCGCGGCAATCGGAACGGCGTCCTCGGCGGATTTCACGGCGCCGTCCGAACCGGGTACGACAGGCACGCCGGCGCGCTTCATCGCGTCCTTTGCCGCAACCTTGTCACCCATCGTCGCGATCAGATCCGAGCTGGGCCCGATGAAGGCAATGCCATGTTCTTCGACGATCCGGGCGAAGTTCGCATTCTCAGACAGGAACCCGTAGCCGGGATGAATGGCGTCGGCATCGGTAACGGTCGCCGCCGACAGGATCGCGGGGATATTGAGATAGCTTTCTGAGGCCGGGGGCGGCCCGATACACACGCTTTCGTCGGCAAGCCGGACATGCATGGCGTTTGAGTCAGCCGTCGAGTGGACGGCGACCGTCGAGATGCCCATCTCCTTGCATGCGCGATGAATGCGCATTGCAATTTCGCCGCGGTTGGCGATCAGGACCTTTTTGAACATCGGGGGGCCGGCCTGGCTTATTCGATGATGGCGAGGACTTCGCCAAACTCGACCGGCTGGCCGCTCGCCACAGCGATCCTCACCAGCGTTCCCGCGCGCGGCGCCTTGACCTCGTTGAAGGTCTTCATGGCCTCGATCAGCAACAAGGTCTGGCCCTCATGGACGCTGTCGCCCGCCTTGACGAATGGCGGATCTTCCGGCGCCTGCGCGAGATAAACCGTGCCGACCATCGGTGACGTGACGGCCCCCGGATGTGCCGCGGGGTCTCCACCGGCGGTAGCAGGCGCACTCGCACCGGGAACAGGTGCGGCAGCAGGCGCGGCGGCCACAACCTGCGGTCCAACGCCGGGCATCGCCACGCGGACGCGCTTGCCGTTGTCCTCATACTCGATTTCGGCAAGGCCTGTTTCGTTCAACAGGTCGGCGAGTTTGCGGACGAGGTCCGGATCGATGTCAAAGGGGTCACTCATTCGCTACAAATCCATTCGCGCCGCGAGCGCAGAAATTGCCAGAACATAGCTGTGGGAACCAAAGCCGCACACGACACCCGTCGCAGCCGCGCTGATAAAGGATTTATGCCGAAACTCCTCGCGCGCGAAGATATTCGACAGATGCACTTCCACAATCGGAATGTCGAGCAGGCGCAGCGCGTCATGCACTGCGACCGAGGTGTGGGTGTAGGCGCCGGCGTTGATGGCCAACCCGGCCGCGTCGGTGCGCGCCTCCTGGACCCAGGCGACAAGTTCGCCTTCATGGTTGGTCTGGCGAAAATCCAGGGTGAACCCTGCCGTCTTTGCGGCATCGGCGCAGCGTGCCTCGATATCGGCCAGCGAATCCCCGCCATAGATGCCGGGTTCGCGTTCGCCGAGCATATTGAGGTTGGGGCCGTTTAAGACCCAAATGGTACCGTGCGCTGTCAACCGACTCATCCAATCAACGTGAGTAAGATCGCCGGTTAACACAGGCCGCGATTCAGGGCAATTGACGTGGTGGGCCGATCGCCCACGATTGCCTTCAGATTTCGATTGGCTTGATGGCGCTTTAACCTGTAAGGCGTGACCTGTTTCACCCTAGAATCGAGACCCGCATGAACGCAAAAATCGAGCAGTTTTTTGCCCGGGAGAACCCGCCGACGCCATGCCTGGTCGTCGACCTGGATCAGGTCGCCGGAAACTATGCGCAGATGAAAACGATGGCAACCTGGGCCGATATTTTCTACGCAGTGAAGGCCAATCCGGCGCCGCAACTGATCGGGTGTCTCGCGGCGGCCGGTTCGTCGTTCGATGCCGCCAGCCCCGCGGAGATCGAAGCTTGTCTGGCCGCGGGGGTCGATCCCACCCGGATTTCCTTTGGCAACACCGTGAAGAAAGCCAAGGACATCATGTGGGCGGCGGCGCGCGGTATCGAACTGTTTGCCGTGGACAGTGAGGGCGAGGTCGACAAGCTGGCAGCCAATGCACCCGGTGCGCGTGTGTTTTGCAGGATCGCCGTCGCAAACGACGGTGCACGCTGGCCGCTGTCGCGCAAGTTCGGCTGCGGGCCGGATGAAGCGATCCCGCTGCTTGAGCGCGCAAAGCATGCCGGCTTGCGACCGGCGGGTCTCTCTTTTCATGTCGGCAGTCAACAGACCGAGGCCCAGCGCTGGTGCGAAGGGGTCAACTGGTGTGCGGCGCTTTTCGATCGCGCGCGTCGCGCGGGCATTGAGCTCGATCTGGTGAATATCGGCGGTGGTTTTCCGGTCCATTACGGGGACGAGCAAATTCCGGGAATGGCCTCGATGCTTGAGACGATCGGTCGGGCGATGTTGGAGATGTTTGGCGACGCACAACCGCGTGTGCTCATGGAGCCCGGCCGTGCGATCGTCGGCTCCGCCGGTGTGATCAGGAGCGAAGTCGTTCTGGTTGCTGACCGGACATACGGCCTGGCGCAACGTTGGGTGTATCTCGATGTTGGCCGCTACGGCGGATTGGCGGAAACCGAAGGCGAAGCGATCCGCTATCGCCTGGAGGTGGCCGGACGCAAGGGGCCGATGAAGCCTTCGGTCGTCGCCGGACCGACCTGCGACAGCCACGACGTTTTGTACGAGAATATCCTTTACGATCTGCCTGCCGATATTGCCCCCGGAGACATCGTTACCCTCTCAGACACGGGCGCCTACACAACGACCTACGCGTCGGTCGGATTCAACGGGTTTGCACCCCTTGAAGAGTATTACATCTAGCCGCTGATTTGGGTGTCCGCTCGGGACTGAAGTTTGTCCAGCAGACGGCTGAATGTCATGGCTTCGGCCGGTGTCAGGGCCGCGTGCAACTCGCGCTCATGGTTCAGGGCGACCGGGACGATCTTGTCATGAACCGATTCCCCCTTGCGGGTCAGTCGCGCGATGACCCGGCGGCGATCATCCCTGTCGGGACTGCGTGAAATCAGACCCTGATTGATCAGCTGGGTCATCGCCCGGCTGACCGTGACCTTGTCCATCGCCGTTCGGGAACATATCCCGGTTGCCGCGTCCGGGCCGAAACGCCCGAGAACCGCCATGACGCGCCATGCGGCGACGGTCAGCCCAAATTGATCCTGATAGTCCCGTGCGATCACGTTGCTGACGGTGTTGGACAGGATCGACAGCCGATAGGGGAGAAATTTCTCCAGCGCGAGGTGCGATCTCGCAGAACCGTGTGCGGTGTCGGCCATAACCAAACCTTGAAATAGTTACATATGTAACTAAAATAGATATCTGTCCGCGCCGGGTCAATTGCGGGGATGTCACGCGACAAGCGAATGGGTGTCATGGGCGATCAGGTGAAGGATTTGTGGGACAATCCCGTCGGGACCGACGGGTTTGAATTCGTGGAGTACTGCTCGCCGGAGCCCGAAAAACTGGGTCGTCTGTTCGAGCAGATGGGCTTCGCCGCGGTCGCGCGGCACCGCGCCAAGGACGTGACGCTCTATAGACAGGGAGACGTCAACTTCATCCTGAACAGCGAGCCCGGAAGTTTCGCCGCCGAGTTTGCGAAAGAACACGGGCCGAGCGCATGTGCCATGGCGTTTCGCGTGCGTGATGCGGCGGTGGCCTTTGCGGTGGCCCTGGAACGCGGTGCCACCGAAGTCGCAAACCATGTCGGACCCATGGAATTGAATATCCCGACACTTCGGGGCATCGGCAACAGCCGGTTGTATCTGGTCGACCGCTACGGTGCGAAGGGCTCGATCTATGACGTGGATTTCGTGCCCATCGCGGGGGCGGCGGCAGCGCCGGTCGGGCTCACCTATATCGATCATCTGACCCACAATGTGTTTCAGGGCAACATGGATCGGTGGGCGGGCTTCTATGAGGACGTGTTCAACTTCCGCGAGGTCCGTTATTTCGATATCGAGGGCAAACTCACCGGGTTGCACTCACGCGCGATGACCAGCGCGGAGGGCAAGATTAGAATTCCGATCAACGAATCCGCCGACGACAAGAGCCAGATCGCCGAGTTTCTGCGCGACTATCATGGCGAGGGCATCCAGCATATCGCCCTGGGCACGGACGATATTTTTGCATCTGTCGAAGCTTTGGCCGCGCGTGGCGTCGGCTTCATGAACACACCGGATTCCTATTATGAGGCACTCGACGCGCGGGTCCCCGGGCATGGCGAGGACGTCGCACGGTTGCGCGCGAACCGGATCCTGCTCGACGGTGCGCCGACCGAGGACCAGGGGCTGCTGCTACAAATATTCACGGACACCGTGATCGGCCCGATCTTCTTCGAGATCATTCAGCGCAAGGGCAACGAGGGCTTCGGCGAGGGCAACTTCAAGGCGCTGTTCGACGCGATAGAGGAAGACCAGATCCGCCGGGGCGTGCTGACCGAGGATTAGTCGCCGCGTGTGTCGAGGTGGCCGCGGATCGCGGCAAACACGTCTTCGAACATCGGCGTCGTCAGGCGGCCTGTGTTCGTGTTGTAGCGCGAGCAGTGATAGCTGTTCACGAGCAGGACCGGTCGATCGCCCTGGCGGATCTCGTGTTGGGCACCATGGCCGAATTTGAATGCCGATTGCTTGTAACCCAGTGTTGCCAGCGTGGCATTGTGGGCGAGCCCGCCGAGGGCGAGGATGACACGGAGTTCGGCCATCGCGTCGAACTCGGAGATCAGGAACGGGCGGCACGCCTTCACCTCCGCGCCGACCGGCTTGTTCTGCGGCGGGACGCAGCGCACCGCGTTGGTGATCCGGCAGTCGTCCAGTGCGATGCCGTCGTCGGGCCGTGCGGCGTAGGTGCCGCGCGCGAATCCGAACTTCACCAGCGTGGGGTAAAGCAGGTCGCCCGCGTAGTCGCCGGTGAACGGACGTGCCGTGCGGTTCGCCCCCTTCAGGCCCGGCGCGAGGCCGACAATCAGCAAACGGGCCTTGGTCGCGCCGAAGCTGGGGACGGGCCCGTTGTGGAAATCAGGAAATTTTGCCTGATTGTCTGTTCGGAAATCGACCAGGCGTGGACATAAGGGGCAGTCGCGGGCAGGGGTGTCCATGCTCGCTAGTCGCCTGCCACGGCGATCTTCTTGTCATCATCGTAATCGTCGTCCTCGAAGTCGTCCTCCTCGGGGCCGTCATAGTCATATTCATCGTCAAAATCGTCGTCATCGTCGCGTGCGGGCTGGCCCGAACGCGCGCGCGCGATCTCGCCACGCAATTCCCTGACGTCGACGAAGCTGTCGGCCTGGCGGCGCAGTTCGTCGGCGACGGATGCCGTGTTGCTGGCAGTGGTGCTGATGACCGTAACCCGCGCCCCGCGGCGTTGGACGGCCTCGATCAGGCGGCGGTAACCGCTGTCGCCCGAGAACAGGACCACATGGTCGACCCGCTCGGCGATCTCAAGCATGTCGACGGCCAGATCCACATCAATGGAATTGCGGATGCGGCGGCGACCCGTGGAATCGGTGAAATCCTTCGCCGGCTTGGTGACCAGTGTGTAGCCGTTATAGTCAAGCCAGTCGACGAGGGGCCGGATGGGTGAATATTCCTGATCCTCGATCAGGACCGTGTAGTAGTAGGCGCGCACCAGATTGGATTTCTCACGAAACAGAGTTAGCAATTTCTTGTAGTCGATGT
>JAQCFD010000025.1 GCA_027618305.1 Pseudomonadota bacterium | reverse complement strand
CGTCTGCAAATGCGGATGGGGTCGTCGGAATGCCCAACGTCAGCCTGCCGGCGCAATTCGTTGATCACGCGGTAGCGCGACGCAGTTACGAGGCGAATGTCGCCGTGCTGAAAGCCACGAATGAAATGATGAAGATCCTCGTCGACCGCGAGGTCTGAGGTGCCTAGCGTGTGTTGGTGTAGTGCTGCTGGATGCGATTTTCGGCTTCCCTAAGCTGCTCCGGTGTCATCTTTGCGCGCAGGTTAGCCAGAGTCTTGCGGGCCTCGGGGCGGCCGCTGCGATCGGCAATCGTCAGCCATTTATAGGCTTCCACGTTACTGCGCGGTACGCCCTCGCCGAGGATGTACATCCCTATGGAGGTCAAAAGAATGATGCACTAACATTTAAAACGGACCAGACAGTGGGGGCAGGTCACCAGCACTCGAAGGCTTTCCCGTAATTCTTCTGGCGATGGAAGTCGACGCCGTCCCGCACCGAACAGGTCGGTTTATCCTGTGCGTGGGTGGCGGGGATACCGATCACCAGCGCCATCGTCATGATCGACACGGACATCAGCAGGAAATTCAACGTTTTCATATTTTTACCTTCGCTCCGTTTGCGGCGAGACGCTCCAGGGCGGCCGGAGAATCGACATCCGTCAGCACAGCATCGTCGGACATCGGAACTTCAACGACGAGGTCTTCATAGTCCCCGATCAGATGTTTGGCACCAACGTCGCCGCCCAGTGAGGCCATATCTTCAAAAAACCGTCGATCCCAGAATACAGGATTACCGCGTTTTCCGTCCCGTGTCGGCACACAAATGAGGTGACCCTTATCCGGGTCATGGGCCGCAACGAGCCGGCGTAAATGTTCGGCACCTACTTTCGGCATATCACCGAGGGCAATCAGGGCTCCATCGCAGGACGCCGGTACGGCCGAAAGGCCAACCCTGAGAGACGTGCTCAGACCTTCATCGAAGGCCCCATTGTGTACGAACGTTGCCTGATCGCCCGCTGCAGCCTGCACGTCATCGGGTTGATGGCCGGTCACGACGATGACGGGATCAGCACCGGCTTCGCGCGCGGCGTCCACCGCATGGCGCATCATCGGTTTGCCATCCACCTTGATCAGCAGCTTGTTGACGGCACCCATGCGCCGCGATTGCCCGGCCGCAAGAATGATGGCGGCAAACCGAGGTGACGACGCTTCCTGTCGCCGCGCACGCGGCGCGGCGTGGGTGCGGGGTAGGGGCCGTGAGGGTATTTCCTTGAACAGTCCCCCAACACCCAGGCCCATGATATGTGTCCCGTCGACGGGAATGTCGGCCATGATCCGCTCGAGTAGCAGGTCATTGCCGCCGAGCCGGGGGGAGCGGGCCGAGCCGGGCAACGCGAGAATGGGGACGTCACCGATCCGTGCGAGAACCGTCAGGTTGCCCGGGTCCACGGGCATGCCGAAATGCTCGATTATTCCGCCGGCCTTCGTTATGGCCGCGGGAATCACGTCGCGACGATCCGTGGTCGCGGACGCACCGATGATCAGGATCAGCTCGGCCCCGCTGCCGACCAGCCCGTGAAGGGCGGCATCGATGGCAATCAGATCATGCTGGACCGTGACGGGAGCGGACAGGGTGCTGCCGAGTGCCTCGATGCGGTTGCGTACCACGCCTTCTGTCTTGGCGAGCACCTTGTCGGGCAGGCCGGGGAGGTCGGTCTGGATCAGGCCGACGGTGCGCGGCCGATAGGCGCGCACGGAGATCAAGCCAGCTTCTTCAGTGTCCCGCGCTGCCGCTTCGGCCTTGGTCAGGTTCGTCTCGGATACGGCAAAGGGGATGATCTTGATCGTGGCGACGACCTGTTCCGCTTCGACCCGATCGAGGGGATGCAGCGTCGATAGGGTGATGCCTTCATCAACACGGTTGATGCGGTCCACGGTGGCGGGGTCGAGCATGGCCAGGCCCGCATGGCGGGCGAACAAATTAACCCGGCCCGTCCCGGCGATACCGGCGCGTACGCCCGAGCCGGTCGCGGCCTTGGCCAGACGACTGGCGGCGGTGTTTTCATCGATATCCCCGGCCTCGAAGACCGCCACCGTGACGTCGGTAATACCTGCTGTCGTGAGCCGGGTTACGTCATCGGCATCGAGGACATGACCCTTGCGGTAGCGATGTCCGCCCAGAGTCTGGCCATGGACGAGCATCGCGCCCTCGGCCTGGCTCAACGGGACGGGGCCGAACTTCATGCGCCGTGCAGGACCTGTGTGATCTGCGCCATGATCGAGATCGCGATCTCGGCCGGGCTCTTGGCATTGATGGCCAGACCGACCGGCGCATGAATGCGTCCGATTTCGTCTTCCGTGTAGCCCGCGTCGGTCAGACGTTCGACCCGGCCGGCATGGGTTTTCCGGCTCCCGAGTGCGCCGATGTAGAACGCTTCCGAACGCAGGGCCACATGCAGCGCGGGGTCATCGAGCTTCGGGTCGTGGGTCAGGGTCACCACCGCGGTGCGGTTGTCAACGCCGAGCGTTGTCAGCGCGTCGTCCGGCCAGTCCTCGCTCAGTGTGACACCAGGAAATCTATCACGTGTGGCAAAGGCGCCGCGTGGGTCGACGATGACCACCTCATAACCCGAGGTTTGGGCAAGGGTGACAAGCGGCTGGGCGATATGCACCGCGCCGACAATGATCATCCGTTTGGGCGGATTGAAAACCTGCGCGAACAGCGGGGCGTCGTCGCTTCGCAGGCGGCCGCTCTTGTCGTCACGCAACGCGTCGCGCGTGGCTTCAAGGGCCTCGGCGTCGAGGTCGAGCGCACCTTCGGTCCGGTCGCGGAAGACGAGGGTTTGCTCGCCGGTCTCGAGATTCGATACGAGCGCGACCTGTTGCTTGGCCGCGCGGGCCGCCAGGAGTGATGTCAGGGTTTCGGGGCGCATGGTTGGTCAGTCGAGCCGTTCGACCCAGACTTCGACCTTGCCACCGCAGGCGAGGCCGACTTCCCAGGCCATTTCGTTGGACACGCCGAAATCGAGCAGCCGGGGCTTGCCGTCCGACATGACTTCGCGCGCCTCATGGACGACAGCACCCTCGATGCAGCCGCCCGATACAGAGCCCACCATGTTGCCGTCCTCGTCGACGGCGAGCTGGCTGCCGACCGGGCGCGGCGACGAGCCCCAGGTGGTGACGACGGTCGCAATCGCGACATTCTTGCCCGATTGGCGCCAGTCGGCGGCCTGTTCGACGACATCGTCGTGATCAAGAGCCTGCAAATCGATGCTTGTTTCACTCATTGTGCTGCCTCCTGCCAGGATGTGCTTCGAAAGGTCCCATGACCATCTGCCCGGGACAAGGCTTCTGCAAGCTGTTCCAGGCTTTCGAGGTTGTGGATCGAGCGGAATTCATCGGTGTGCGGGAGCATGGCCCGGGCACCGAGCGATTTTGGCTCGTAACGGTCATAACGTAGGAGCGGATTCAGCCAGATCAAGCGGCGGCTCGACATGTGCAGCCGCTCGATTTCCTTGTCCAGGCCATCCGCGGCGTCGCGGTCGAGCCCGTCCGTGATCAGCAGAACCACTGCGCCCTGGCCGAGTACACGCCGCGACCACTGGGTGTTGAAATCATGCAGCGCGTGGCCGATGCGCGTGCCGCCCGACCAGTCGTCGACGGCCTCGGCGACCTTGTCGAGAGCTTCGTCGACATCCTTATAGCGCAGCTGACGGGTGACGTTGGTCAGCCGGGTGCCGAACAGGAAGGTATGAACGCGATTCCGGTCGTTGGTCACCGCATGCATGAAATGCAGGATCATCCGCGAGTAACGGCTCATGGATCCGGAGATGTCACAGAGGACGACGAGCGGCGGGTGGCGGCGCTGGCGCTTGCGATACTGCAGCGGAATGGTCGCACCGCCACCGCGCAGGGCGGCGCGAAGGGTCGCGCGCATGTCGATGCGCCGGCCGCGTGCGTCGCGCCGGAATCGGCGGATCGGTACTTCCATGATCGGCAGCCGCATCCGCGCAATCGCGCGTTTGGCGGCCTCGAGTTCCTCGCTCGACATCTTCTCGAAATCGGTCTTCTGAAGGACTTCGTTGGCCGAGAAGGTCATCACCGCATCGACGGTGATCTCGGGGTCTTCTTCATCCTGACCTTCGCCCTCGCCGGGCATCTCCATCTGGTCCTGCTTCAGGGCCTCGGCGAGACGCCTGTTCATTTCCTCGGCATTCTGCTGCGCATCCGGATCCACGAAGGAAGGCAGGACGAGGGACGCCATGCGCTCCAGCAGCTTGGGATTGCGCCAGAAAATATGGAACGCCTGATCGAAGATCTCGCGCTGGTCGCGCCGGTTCACGAAGACCGCGTGCAGCGCCCAATAGAAATCATCGCGTCTGTCGAGGCCGACCGTCTCGACGGCCCGGATGCCCTCGATGACCTTGCCCGGGCCGACCGGCAGGCCCGCGGCGCGCAGAACGCGCGCGAAATGCATGATGTTGTGGGCGATTTTGCCGGGGCCGGAATCACCGGCCTTGGCGAGACCGTCGAGTTTCGCCTTGGCCTGGAGGGCCGGGCGCGCCTCGTCCGGGATTGCTTTTTCGGACACGTGCCTAGGTCGCTGCCTGGGCCAGTGCGACCTCGCTCTTGACCTCGGCGAGGATCTTCGCAGCCTCGCTGCCGCGGATCTTCGCGATGTCGTCCTGGTATTTCAGCAGGACGCCGAGCGTATCGTCGATGGCATCGGGTGTAAGCTCGATAACGTCGAGCTGGTGCAGGGCGGAAGCCCAGTCGATGGTTTCGGCAATACCAGGTACCTTGAACAGGTCCATCGCGCGCAGGCGTTGCACGAAATCGACGACCTGACGCGACAGGCGATCATCGGCTTGCGGCGCCTTCAACCTCAGGATTTCGAGCTCGCGTTCCGCGTCGGGATAGTCGACCCAGTAGTAGAAACAGCGGCGCTTGAGGGCATCGTGAATTTCGCGTGTCCGGTTCGAGGTGATGATGACAATCGGCGGCTCGGCGGCGCGCACGGTGCCGATTTCCGGAATGGTAATCTGGAAGTCGGACAGCACCTCCAGCAAATAGGCCTCGAAGGCCTCATCGGTGCGGTCGAGTTCGTCGATGAGCAGGACCGGCGGGCCGTCCGCCGACGGGTCCAGGGCCTGGAGCAGCGGGCGGTGAATGAGGAATTTGTCGGAGAAGATGTCGTCACCGAGGCGATCTCGGTCACCGAATCCATCGGCCTCCGCCATGCGAATTTCGATCATCTGCGCGGAGTAGTTCCACTCGTAGACGGCCGAGGCGACGTCGAGGCCCTCGTAGCACTGCAGGCGGACGAGGCGGCGGCCGAGCGTCTCGGACAGCACCTTGGCGATCTCGGTCTTGCCGACGCCGGCTTCGCCCTCGAGAAAAAGGGGGCGGCCAAGTTTCAGGGCCAGATACACCGCCGTGGACAGGCTCCGGTCCGAGACATAGTTGCCCGACGACAGGAGTTCGAGGGTGTCTTCGACGTTCTCAGGAATGTGGCTCAAGGGACTTCATCCGATGTTCGACGCGAACCCCGTGGTGCGCGCATGTTCCAAGGTATAGCGGTCGGTGGCCACTGTGATTGATATAGCGCAGGCACCGCATAGGGCCAACCGGACTTAGAGATACGGCCGGAGCGATGCCCCGGCCGTATCAAGATGCGGTCTGTCGATCTCTGATCAGCCGGCGGCGGTGACCGCGCGGCTCGCCATGACCGAAATCAGATGGGCCCGATACTCGGCAGAAGCGTGAATATCCGCATTTAAACCGTCATCGGACATCTTCACGGCTTTTGCCGCGTCGGCGCTCCAGTTGGCTGACAACGCGCTCTCGATTTCGCTGGCCCGGAAGACGCCATCCTGTCCGGCACCGGTGACTGCGACCCGCGTGTCACCACCGGTCTGCGCGACCATGACACCGACCAGGGCGTAGCGAGATGCCGGGTTCGGGAACTTCATGTAGGCCGCCTTCGCGGGAATCGGGAAGCGGACGGCCGTGATCAGTTCGCCTTCTTCGAGCACCGTCGTGAACATGCCGTCGAAATAGTCTTCGGCAGCAATCTCGCGCTTGTTCGTGATCACGGTGGCGTTCAGGCCGAGGACCGCGGCGGGATAATCGGCCGCGGGGTCGTTGTTCGCGAGCGAACCGCCGATGGTGCCCCGGTTGCGGACCTGCGGGTCGCCGATATTGTCGGCCAGGCTGGCGAGGGCAGGGATCTTGGACTTCACGAGGTCCGAGTTCGCCACATCGACATGCCGTGTCATGCCCTTGATGGTGATGGAATCTCCACCGTCTTCAATGCCCACGAGGTCGCTGATACCAGCCAGATCAACCAGATCCGACGGCTGCGCCAAGCGCTGCTTGAGGGTGGGGATGAGAGTCATGCCACCGGCCAGAAAACGCCCGTCTTCCGCAGCAGTTACGGCGCTTGCGGCTTCGTCGGCGGAACCCGCCTTTTGGTAATTAAACTGATACATTGTCTATCTCCCTAACCAGACGTTATTCCGCCGCCTGGCGGACACTGGATTCCTGGATGGCCTGCCACACCTTCAATGATGTGGCCGGCATTGAAATATCGTCGACGCCGAGAGGCGCCAAGGCATCGAGAATGGCATTGATCACCGCAGGCGGTGAGCCGATGGCACCAACTTCACCCACTCCTTTGACTTCGAGCGGGTTTGAGGCCCCCATCACGCTTTGGGTCGCCACCGAGAAGTTCGGCAGATTGTCGGCCCGGGGCATGGTGTAGTCCATGTAGGACCCGGTCAGCAGCTGGCCCGCATCGTCATAGACGCAGCCTTCGAGCATCGCCTGGCCCACGCCCTGGGCGAGCCCGCCATGGACCTGGCCTTCGACGATCATCGGATTGACCACACGCCCGACATCGTCGACGGCGGTGAAGCTGATAATCTCGGTGTCGCCGGTCTCGGGATCGATCTCGACCTCGCAGATATGCGCGCCGCCCGGGAAGCTGAAGTTGAGCGGATCGTAGAACGCATTCTCGTCCAGGCCCGGTTCGATTTCCTCGATCGGGTAATTGTGCGGCACATAGGCCGCCAATGAAATTTCGGCGAACGCCATTTCCTTGTCGGTGCCCGCGACGGTGAATTTCCCGTCGGCAAACTCGATGTCGGAGACGTCGGCTTCCATGATGTGGGCCGCGATTTTCTTGGCCTTGTCGATGACCTTGTTGCACGCGTTCAGGATCGCGGGGCCGCCGACGGCGAGTGAGCGCGAGCCATAGGTGCCCATGCCGAACTGCACCTGATCGGTATCGCCATGGCTGATCTCGATCTGGTCAATCGGGATGCCGAAGGATTCAGACACAAGCTGGGCGAAGGTCGTCTCGTGGCCCTGACCGTGGCTGTGGGTGCCGGTATAAACGGTCACCGAACCGGTCGGGTGGACGCGGACCTGGGCGGATTCATATAGACCCGCCCGCGCGCCAAGCGCACCGGCGACGGCCGACGGGGCGATCCCGCAGGCCTCGACATAGGTCGAGATGCCGATCCCGCGCAGCTTGCCCGATTTCTCGGCCGCGGCGCGGCGTGCCCCAAACCCGGCATAATCAGACGCTTTGAGGGCGCTTTCGAACGTCGCGGGGCTGTCGCCGCAGTCGTACATCAGCGCGACCGGCGTCTGGTAGGGATACTGATCCGGCTGGATCATATTCATCTTGCGAAGCGCGACCGGGTCGATACCGACCTGGCGGGCGGCCTTGGTGACCAGCCGTTCGAGCAGATAGGTGCATTCCGGACGCCCGGCGCCACGGTAGGCGTCGACGGGGACCGTGTTGGTGAACACCGTCTGCACTTCGGCATAGATCGCGGGTGTCGTGTATACGCCGGCGAGCAGGGTCGCGTAGAGGTATGTCGGAACGCTTGAACCGAAGGTCGACAAATAGGCGCCGACATTGGCCTTGGTTGCGACCCGCAGACCAAGGAACTTGCCAGACTTGTCGAGCGCGAGGTCCGCGTGGGTTTCGTGATCGCGTCCGTGCGCATCGGTTGCGAAGGATTCGGACCGCTCGGCCGTCCACTTGATCGGCTGATGCACCTTGGCCGCCGCCCAGGTGAGGATCGCTTCCTCGGCATAATGGAATATCTTGGAGCCGAACCCGCCGCCGACATCCGGCGCGACGATGCGGAGCTTATGCTCGGGAATCTGCAGCACGAACGCGCCCATCAACAGGCGGATGACGTGCGGGTTCTGGGTGGTTGTGTGAAGCGTGTACTGGCCGCTCGATCGGTCGAACTCCGAGATAGCTGCACGGGGCTCCATTGCGTTGGGGATCAACCGGTTGTTCACCAGATCAATCGACACGACATGGTCCGCCGCCGCAAAGGCCGCTTCGACGGCATTCTTGTCGCCGATCTCCCAATCGAAGCATCGGTTGTTCGGCACGTCGTCATGCACGAGCGTGCCACCGGCAAGCGCGGCGTCCATATTGATGACCGCCGGCAATACCCCGTAGTCGACCTCGATGAGCTCGGCCGCGTCACGCGCCGCGTCGTGCGTGGCGGCGATCACGATCGCCACCTGATCACCGACATGGCGTACTTTTTCATGTGCCAGGGGCGGGTGCCCGGGCTCGAGCATCGGCGAGCCGTCCTTGTTGTGGATATGCCAGCCGCAGGGAAGACCGCCGACACCGTCGGCCGCCATGTCAGCGCCGGTGAAGATCGCGATCACGCCGTCGGCCTTTTCGGCCTTCGAGATGTCGACCGACGTGATGGTCGCATGGGCATGGGGCGAGCGCAGAATCCAGGCATGGCTCTGCCCTGGACGATTGATGTCGTCCGTGTAGTTGCCATTGCCGGTGAGGAAACGCTGGTCCTCGACCCGCTTGACGGAAGCCCCGATCCCCGTGCCGGTCATTGCGCTATCCCCTCAGTGCTTGGGCACCGGCGAGAATGGACTTAACGATGTTGTGGTAGCCGGTACAGCGGCAGAGGTTGCCCTCAAGCCATTCGCGGACTTCCTGTTCGCTTGGATCCGGGTTCTTCTGAACCAGGTCGAGAGCACTCATCACCATGCCCGGGGTGCAGAAACCGCACTGCAGGCCATGGTTTTCGCGGAAGGCTTCCTGCATCGGATGCAGCACATCGCCGTCGGCCAGACCCTCGATCGTGGTCACATCGGCACCCTCGGCCTGAGCCGCCAGCATCGTGCAGGATTTCAGGGATTCGCCATTCACATGGACAACGCACGCGCCGCACTGGCTCGTGTCACAACCGACATGCGTGCCGGTCATTCCCAGACTTTCACGAAGATATTGAACGAGTAAGGTCCGTGGCTCGACTTCAGCCGATACGGACTTTCCGTTCACCGTCATTGATACGGTGGGCATAACGCTCCTCCCTGTTTCGGGTTGCCCCTTATGGCCACCCCGCGGTGCCCCGCGAGACGATCCAATTATTACGTCGTCGGAGTTTCTTCCGCACAGCGCGTTGCGTCAAGGCGCAGTGCGCCTAAAACCGCAGAAAATACGAAGAATGTCGCGTTGGCACCTAGCCGAACAGCGCGTACAGCACGACCGCGGCAACGACAAGCCCGCCGACCCACGTGCCGACCCCGACCTGTGACATGGCCGTGACCTGTCCGCTGGTGGCAGCGGCAGGCGCAGGGGCCGCTGCAGGCGCGGCCTCGGCGGGTGCTTCCGCCGCACCAGCATCGTCGCCGTCCGTTACAGCTTCGGCGAAATTTTCGAAGAACTGCGAGGCCATTTTCTTGGCTGTGCCGTCGATCAGCCGGGCGCCGAGCTGGGCCAGCTTGCCGCCGACCTGGGCGTCGACCTGGTATTTCAGGATCGTGCCGTCGCCGTCTTCGGTGAGCTGCACATTGGCGCCGCCCTTGGCGAAACCGGCGGCACCACCTTTACCTTCGCCGGCAATGCGATAGCCGTTGGGTGCATCGATGTCGGTCAACTCCACGGCGCCGACGAATTTGGCCTTCACCGGTCCGACCTTCGCCGTGACCTTTGCCGTGAATGACGTGTCGGATGTCTGGTCGATTTCCTCACAACCCGGGATCGACTGTTTCAGAATTTCCGGGTCGTTCAATCCGGCCCAGACTTTTTCGCGCGATGCGTTGATTTTGTATTCGCCAGACATTTCCATGGAGGTGATCCTTACAAGCAGGGATGAATTTCCACGAAATTAGTCCTGGTGCGCCCATCGGACAAGCTGTCCATGGGTTTTGTTCCGATGCTGAACTATTCGCGCGCCATGCGCCGGCCGATAAATGTCATGGCCGCGGCACCGCCAAGCGATCCAATGCCGATCGTCGCAAATCCGGAGAACCAGGCAGTCTGTGATGCCTGTCCGCCGGACGCGTCGAGCACCAGTCCCACGGCCAGCGGCCCCAGGAACCCTGCGGTGAAGCCGAACAGGGAATGCACCGCCAGGGTCAGCCCGCGATAGCCGGGCTCGGCGGCTTGTGTCGCACCGGCGGTGAGCGGTCCGGAATCGCCCATGACCAGGCCGCTGTAGACAAAGAACAGGATGACCACGACGGAGAATGGCAGGGCGGGGCTCAGGCCCATGAGCAGTGCCGCAACGAAAGACGACAGCATGGCCAACCGGACCACGCGTCGGCGACCGTAGCGCTCGCACAGCTCGTTGCCGCCAAGGCTCGCGGCAACGGCGGCAAGATTGGCCAGCGCGGCGATGAGTGCGGCCTCCGCATTCGCCGCCCCGCCACTTTTCTCGCTCGCGAAGACCAGGAACGCAACGATCCAGCCGCGCAGCGCGAACAGCTCCCATGAATGACCCGCGTATCCGAGCACGTAGGACATAGCGGCCCGGTTGCGAAGGACAGGCCGGAAATCGAACATGCGGGTGGGGGCGCGCTCTTCCGGCAGTGGCGCGCGCCGGCGCAATAGCGCCAGGGCGATAACGGCGGCCACGATCGGGCCAATCGCGGCGATGGTGAATGCCCAAGGCCAACCGAAAAGCGAACCGATCACGCCGTTCATGGCAAAAGACAGGGCGGCGCCGACCGAAAACCCGGCGGTGTAGATCGCGATGCCACGTGATGGCACCGGCGCGGGAAGCCGGTCGGTCAGAACCTTGAGACCGGTCATATAGGTGCCGCCGACACCCGCGCCCTGCAGCGCGTTCCAGAACAGGGCCGACCAGAACCCGTCGGCAAGGAGCGCGAACCCGCCCAGACCGGCGGTCGAGATCACAAGGCAGGCCAGATAGATGCGTCGGGAATCCACACGATCGGTCCACGGGACAATCGCGCCGACGGCGGCGACATAGCCTGCGAAATAAATGCCGCCGATCCAGCCGGCCTCGGTGTTGGACAGTGCCCAACTCTCCTGGAGCGGCAGCAGAAGCGCCGGAAACGCGGCAAACCCGGTCATGCTCGCCACATGGGCGGCGAACATCGCGGCGATGGTCAGTCGGGCGGACATGCGTGTTCCATACACGCAAATCGGGGCGGCCCGAAAGAGACTCGCCCGAACCCCTCTGATTGTGAGTGTCAGTGTCTTGCACCGCCATTGCGAGGATAGTATGACCGAAGCACAAGGGGAGGCGGACGCAGGAATTGGGAGCAACCCGATCCTGTCCGGTGTATGGCACCGCGCGCTTCCCGGGATGTTTGAGGGGCGTCAGGTGCTGTACTTCGCAAGCGCAGTCATCATCACCTATATCTTTTGGCTGGTCCTGTCGGGCCACTACACGCCGTTGCTGTTGGTGATCGGCGCCGTGAGCTCGCTGCTCGTCGTGGCGCTGGGCTCGCGCATGGCCGTGGTCGACCGCGAAGGTCATCCCATCGACCTCGTATTGCGGGCCGTCTGGTACTGGCCCTGGCTTCTCTGGGAAATCGTGAAGGCCGGGATCGATGTGTCGCGGATTATCCTGTCGCCGTCGCTGCCCATCAGCCCGACCTTGATCAATGTCCGCGCCAGCCAGAAATCTGCCGTGGGGCTTGTGACCTATGCCAACTCGATCACGCTTACGCCGGGCACCGTTTCGGTCGAGGTCGAGGACGACGAGATCACTGTGCATGCGATTACCTATGCCGGCGCGCAGGATCTGGCAAAGGGCGGCATGGACCGCGTTGTCTCCCGATTTGAGGGGGCGGCGAAATGATGTTCTTTGTCGCCATGATCGCCGTGTTGATCAGTCTGGCATTGGGGCTGGTGCGTGCATTGCTCGGGCCAACGATGTTCGACCGGATGCTCGCCGGGAACACCGTCGGCACCCTCGCCGTATTGGCGCTGGCGTTGATCGGGTTTGTGACCGGCCGTCCGGACTTCCTTGATCTTGCCATCCTGTACACGCTCCTGAACCTTGTCGGGACAATTGCCGTGCTGCGCTATTTCAAACTAAGCGAGCCGGCCGTGCCGGTGGCGGACCCAGTGGCCGCCCCTGTGACGGACAAGGAATAGGCGATGGCGCAATTCATCGACATTCTGAGTTGGGCGTTTCTGTTGGCCGGCGGCGCATTTTGTGTGATCGGCACGATCGGCCTGCTGCGCATGCCCGATATGTTCACCCGTTTGCATGGCGCCTCTGTGGTCGATACCCTGGGGATGGGATTTATTATCCTGGGGCTGATCCTTCAGGCCGGTTTTACGCTGATTGCCGCGAAACTGATTATCATTGCGGCCCTCATTCTCCTGACAACACCCGTTGCGACCCACGCACTGGCGCAGGCAGCACTGCATGCGGGCATTCGCCCGAAGCTCGATCACGACGAGACGGGTGGTCACATCGCCGGGGAGGACGCGTCATCGAACTCCTGATTGATTCGGTATTGCTGTTGTTCATGGTCGTGGTGGTCATCGGCATCATCCGCGCACATAACTTGTTTGCCGTGGTGATGCTCGGCGGCATCTACAGCTTCCTGCTGGCGACCGTCATGGTGATCCTTGATGCGGTCGATGTGGCGATGACCGAAGCGGCGGTCGGTGCGGGCATGTCGACGGTACTCCTGCTGGCGGTACTGCATTTGACGCGTGCGCGCGAGGCGCCGCTGCGCCATGCGCCGGCCATTCCATTGCTGGTCTGCCTTCTGACCGGTGGCGCTCTGGTTTACGGGACACTTGATTTGCCGCCGTTCGGGAAGGCCGACAACCCGCAGAACCAGCATGTCGCGCCCTATTATCTCGAGAATGCGGAGGCCGAGACCAAGTCGCCCAACGTTGTGACGGCGGTGCTGGCCAGCTATCGCGGCTATGACACCCTGGGCGAAGTGGCGGTGATTTTCACGGCCGGTATTGGTGTTCTGATCCTACTGTCGCGGCGCCGGCGGCGTGAGATGATCGTCGAAGACGAGGGGGGATCAAAACATGATGCGTGACACCGTCATCCTCCGCGTCGTGGTCAAGCTGCTGCTGCCGGCGATCCTGATCTTCGCCCTCTATGTCCAATTCCATGGTGAGTACGGGCCCGGCGGCGGATTCCAGGCCGGTGTGGCCGCGGCTGCGGCAATCATCCTGTACGGCATGATCTTCGGCATCGACGAGGCGCAGAAGGTGGTGCCCCGTCGGATCGTCAACACCATGATCCCGCTCGGTGTCCTGATCTTCGCGGGCACTGGCGTGGCGAGCATGTTTCTCGGTGAGAATTATCTTAATTATTCGCCGTTCGCCAGCAAGCCGGTGAACGGCCAGCATGTGGGGATTCTGGTTGTCGAGGCGGGGGTGTTCATCACCGTGGCGTCGACCATGCTCGCGATATTCTATGTCTTTGGCGGCCGCGCCGACGAGGCCGATCAACGTGCCGATGAGGCCGGCAAAAAGGGAGGCGAGGGATGACAGTGTTCCTCGCAGACCTGAACTATTGGGTCACGATCTTCCTGATGATCGGCGGCCTCTACATCATCGCGGCCCATGGCAATATGATCAAAAAGCTGGTCGGCCTGAGTATCTTCCAGACCTCGGTCTATCTGCTGTTCTTGTCACCCGGTAAGGTTCTGGGCGGGACGGCGCCGATTATCGCGCCCGGTTTTGAGGTCTATTCGAACCCGCTGCCCCATGTGCTGATCCTGACCGCGATCGTGGTGGGCGTCGCGACCATCGCGCTGGGCCTGGCGCTGGTGGTTCGTATCCACGAGGCCTATGGCACGATCGAGGACGACGAAGTCCAAGAGATGGAGGCCGACTAGTGCTTGCCGCCCATCTTCCCGCGCTTCAGGTTGTTATCCCGCTGTTGGCGGCGCCGCTCTGCGCGCTGTTCCGTCGCGGGTTTATCGGCTGGCTGATCGCCGTCGTGGCGAACTGGCTGGCATTTGCCGCGTCGATCGGTTTGCTGTTCCGGGTCATGAATGAAGGCGTGATTTCCTACGCCATGGGCGGTTGGGCCCCGCCGATCGGCATCGAATACCGGGTCGATATGATCAATGTGTTCGTGTTGCTGGTGGTGTCCGGCGTGGGGGCCGTGATTATCCCGTTCGCACGCACCGGCACGGCGGCCCGTTTCAACGACACAGATCAGGCCTGGTTCTACACCATGTATCTGCTGGCGCTGACGGGTTTGCTCGGCGTCACGATCACCGGCGATGCGTTCAACATCTTCGTGTTCCTGGAGATTTCATCTCTCGCGAGCTACGTAATGATCGCGATGGGCCGCGACCGTCGCGCCCTGACAGCGGCCTATCAGTATCTGATCATGGGCACGGTCGGTGCGACTTTCATTGTCATCGGGATCGGTTTGCTTTGGGCCATGACAGGCACATTGAATATGGCCGACCTGGCGCAACGCATTCCCGAGATCAACCACACGCGGCCGGTGTTGGCCGCGCTGGCCTTTCTGGCCGTCGGCATTTCGCTGAAACTGGCGCTGTTCCCGCTGCATCTGTGGTTACCCAATGCCTATGCGTACGCGCCCGCTGTGGCAAGCGCGTTCCTGGCCGGTACGGCGACAAAGGTCGCGATCTATCTGTTCCTGCGATTCTTTTACACGGTGTTCGGTGGCGGCGAATTCTTTGCATCGACGCCGATTCCCGCGATGTTTCTCGCCTTGTCCATTGTGGCAATGTTTGCGGCGTCGACCGTGGCCGTATTCCAGGCCGATGTGAAGCGCATGTTCGCCTATTCGAGCGTGGCGCAGGTAGGCTTCATTACGCTGGGGATCAGCATGGTGAGCGATGCCGGTCTGACCGCCGCCATGGTGCACCTGTTCAATCACGCGATAATGAAAGCCGGCATCTTCATGTTGCTCGGCGCGGTCATGTTCCGGCTCGGCTCCGTGAAGCTCGAAGACATGGCCGGAATCGGTCGGAAAATGCCGTTCACGATGGCGGGGATCGTGATCCTGGGGCTCGGCCTCATCGGCACGCCGGGGACGTCGGGGTTCGTCTCGAAATGGTGGATCGTGCTGGCCGCGCTGGAGAAGGATCAGTGGTGGCTGGTTGCCCTCATTCTCGTCGCCTCGCTGATCACGATGATCTACGTTGGTCGAATCGTGGAGGTGGCGTATTTCCGCGAACCTAGCGCAAAGGCCGTGACGCTGCGTGAGGCGCCGCTGATGATGCTGATACCGGCCTATGTGCTGGTCGCCGCGACAATCTATTTCGGGCTCGACACCGAATGGTCCGTTGGCCTGGCGCAACGTGCTGCGGCCGCCTTGTTGGCTGGAACCTACTGAGGCTTGGTCGTTGGAACCCGCTGATCACATTCTGCTCGCGTTGCTGATCCCCACCGTGGGGGCGTTGGGCATCGTCCTGGCGCACCGCCACGCGAATCTGCGCGAAGGGGTCACCCTGGTGACGGCAGGGCTTCTGTTTGCGAATGTCCTTCAGCTGCTGCCGGTTGTGCTCGCGGGCGGGCGGCCCGAATTGTTCGGTTTCGAGGTGACGCCGGGGCTTGAAGTCGCGTTTCAGGTTGAACCGCTGGGCATTCTCTTCGGGCTGATTGCGTCGTTCCTGTGGATCGTAAATTCCGTCTATTCGATCGGCTATATGCGCGGCAATAAGGAACTCCGTCAAACCCAGTTCTATGTCGCCTTCGCGGTCGCCCTGGCATCGGCTTTGGGGATCGCGTTTTCCGCGAACCTGTTCACGCTGTTCCTGTTCTACGAAATCCTGACCCTCAGCACCTATCCGCTGGTCGCCCATCATGGCGATGAAAAGGCGAAGCGGGGCGCACGAATTTACCTGATCATCCTGCTGGGCACGTCGATTGTGTTCTTCATTCCGGCACTGGTCTGGACGCTCGCAATCGCGGGGACCCTCGACTTCACGCCCGGTGGCATCCTGGCGGGCAAGGCGAGCGGTCTGACCACCGGTTTGCTCCTTGCGCTGTTCGCCTTCGGCGTCGGCAAGGCGGCGTTGATGCCGGTCCACAAATGGCTGCCCAACGCCATGGTGGCGCCGACGCCGGTGAGCGCGCTGCTACATGCCGTGGCCGTTGTGAAAGCGGGTGTGTTCACGATTCTCAAAGTGTCGGTCTACATCTTCGGCTCCGATCATCTTTTGGCGACAGGTGCGTCGGAATGGCTGGGGTATCTGGCGGCGTTCTCGCTTCTCGCCGCGTCGGTCATCGCGCTGTCCAAGGATAATCTGAAGGCGCGGCTCGCATACTCGACCGTCAGTCAACTCGCCTACATCGTCATGGCGGCGGCCATCGCGACCCCGCTGGCGTTGATCGGGGCCGGTATGCACATCCTGATGCATGCCTTCGGCAAGATCACATTGTTCTTCGTCGCCGGCGCCATTCACACAGCGACCCACAAGACAGAGATCAGTCAGCTCAACGGCATTGGCCGCGCCATGCCGTTTACCATGGGGGCGTTCTTTATCGGTGCGTTGTCGATTATCGGGCTGCCGCCGCTCGGCGGGGCCTGGAGCAAGCTCTATATTGCGCTCGGCGGCATGGACGGTGATTACGGCTTTGTCGTTGCCGTTCTGATGATCAGCTCTCTGCTCAATGTGGCTTATCTGATGCCGATCGTCGTGCGCGCCTTCTTCCGGCCGCCGGACCCCGATGACAGCCATGGCCACGCCCATGCCGCGGGCGCTGATGTTCAACCGGGCGGTGCTGCACCGGAGGGCTTCCGCGCGAGTCTGGCCGAGGCGCCCTGGCTCTGCGTCGTGCCGTTGATATTCACGGCCGCGGCCTGTTTCGTCCTGTTCTTCTCGCCCGATGCGGTCGAAGGGCTGCTACGCGGCATGCTGGAGGTCCCGCAATGACCGAGCAGTTGAACATCAACACCGCGTCGGATGCGAAAGAGACGGGGCAACCCGGCTCCGGTTGGTTCAACCGCAAGGCGAATGTCCGGAAACTGATGTGGGCGCTCTATGTCGCCTGTGCGCTGTCGATCCTGCTCGAGATTGTGATGCGCGCGGGGCATATCGGCCATTTCGAGAAGATGACCGGGCTCTACGCCATTGCCGGACTGGTCGGCGGGTTCGTCCTCGTTCTTCTGGCACGGGAGATCCTGGGCCGGATCGTCCACCGGTCGGAGGGCTACTATGATGACTGAGTTCCCGCCGGCCCTCATCCTGATCCTCGGTGCGATTCCGGTGGCGTTTCTGCGCGGTCCGTTGCGCGCCATATGGATGCTCGCGCTGCCCGTCGTCGCGTTCGCCATGCTCTGGATTCTGCCCGACGGCAATCATTTCGGATTCACGGCATTCGGCCAGCCGCTCGAGCTTCTCAGGATCGATCCGCTGTCCCGGATTTTTGGCTACATCTTCCTGATCGCAGCGTTCCTCGGGGTTATCTATTCGCTGCATGTGCGGGAGTTCGGAGAACACGCTTCGGGGCTCGTCTACGCGGGCGCTGCGGTCGGTGCGGTGTTCGCGGGTGATCTGATATCGCTGTTCGTCTTCTGGGAACTGACGGCAA
>JAQCFD010000328.1 GCA_027618305.1 Pseudomonadota bacterium | reverse complement strand
GACTACCCGGTGCAGACATTGCTTTCCGGTCCGGCTTCGGGGGTCACCGCCGCCTGTTTTCTAGGCCGTTCCTATGCCGGAGAAAAATTTCTCACCATGGACATGGGCGGCACCAGTACCGATTTGTCGCTGATAATCGACGGACGCCCGACCGTTTCCAATGACGCCGGGGTTGGCGACTTCCCGCTCATGATGCCAGTCACGGGCATCGAAGCGATCGGCGCCGGTGGCGGCTCTATCGCCTGGATGGATGGCCCGGTTTTGCGTGTCGGCCCACAGAGTACCGGCGCTGACCCTGGCCCCGCCAGTTTCGGCAAGGGCGGTGTCGAGCCGACCCTTACCGATGCCTATCTTCTGGCTGGGTATATCGACCCACTCAACTTTCTGGGCGGTCGATTAAGCCTCGATGTTACAGCGGCGGAAACGGCCATGCGCCCCATCGCCGCGGCGCTGGGTGTTAGCGTACCCGAGGCCGCTGAGGCCTGCACGTCGGTCGCCACGTCGAATATGGTGGCCAGCGTGCTGCCTTATCTCGCCCGCCACGGCGTTGATCCCGAAGACCTCACCCTTGTTCTCTACGGTGGCGCCGGCGCCTTGCATGGGCCGTTGCTCGCCGCCGAGATCGGTATCGGCCAGGCCTTGGTTCCGACAGCGCCCTCGGTGTTCTGCGCCTTCGGCGGGCTGGTATCGGAACTGGTGAATGACGTTGCCGCCTCCGTTCATGGTGCGCCGATGACGCCGCAGCGGCTGACCGAAACGTTCGCCAGGCTGGAAAGGGAAGCACGCTCGTGGCTCGGTGCGCAGATCGCGCCGGATATCCTCACCGACGTGCGCATCGAATACTGGGCGGAAATGCGCTACCGGGGGCAGTCCTTTGAACTCAACGTATCGCTGCCGGAGGAGGCGGTTCGCGAGGGCGATTTGGCAACCCTTGATGCGGTCTTCCATGTCGAGCATGAGCGTCACTATTCCCATGCCGATCCTTCGGCACCGACAGAATTCATCGAATTGCGTACCCGCATCTGCGGTGCGATGAAGATTCCAGAGCTTCACGACCGACAGCTAACGGGCGCGACGCTGGAAGCTGCCGTGTTGGCTTTGCGTCCCCTACGCTTCGGCGGCAATGTATATGCCGATGCTCCCGTTTACGATCGTCAACGGCTGGAACCTGGGCATCGGATCAGCGGGCCGGCGGTCATCGATCAGAACGACACGACCATTCTGGTGCCACCGGGTTTCATGGCTACCGTACAAGCGTCCGGCGACATCGTCATGAAGCAGGAGGCGTAAGATGGACCCGGTCCGCACCGCCATCATGAATAACCGCTTCACGGCCATCGTCGAAGAAGCGTCGGCGACACTACACCGAACGGCCCATACGACGTTCATCAAACTGATCCAGGACTACCAGTGCGCCATCGCCACGGCCGATGGCGATATGTTCGCCTATCCGACCCAGAGCGGCGTCAACGTCTTCATAGGCCTGCCCCTGCGCCCGATGATCGAGAACATCGGTGTCGAGAATATGAAGCCAGGCGACTGTTACATCACCAACGATCCGTTCGCCACGGATGGTCTCGTAACCCACTTGATGGACGTTACGACCCTATGGCCGATCTTCCACGACGGCGAACTGATTGCGTTCGGTTGGGCCTTCGTGCACGCCTCTGACATTGGCGGCGCCTTGCCCGGCAGCATCTCGCCGGCCTTCACCGAGGTCTTTCAGGAGGGACTGCGCATCCGGCCTATGCACATATTTAAGGAAGGCGAACTGGTCGAGAACATCCGCGACATTTTCCTCGACAATAGCCGTATCCCCGACGAGATATGGGGCGATTTCAAAGCCATGTTCTCGGCCCAGAAGGGCATGGAAAAACGCCTCATTGAACTGTGCCATCGCTATGGCGTGGAAGCCGTGAAAACCGGCATGCAGGATGTACTCGACTTCGCCGAAATCAAGGCGCGTGCCGTCATTGCCTCCATCCCCGACGGGGTCTATCGGTTCGGCGATTACCTGGAAGGCATCAACGAGAATGAGTTCGCTTACATCCATACAACCTTACGGATAAGCGGCGACGAGATTGAGGTCGATTTTACCGGTACCGAACCGCAGACACCTTCCGCCTACAATTACGTCACCGGTGCCCACACGCACCCCTATTTAGTGCAATCGCTGGTCCATCTAATCCTGACCAAGGCGCCGGACTGCCCGCGCAATGCCGGTATTTTGCGGCCTATAAAATCGCATGCACCGCGCGGCACGATCATCAATGCCATCTTCCCCGCCGCTGGCGGTTCGCGAGTGGCGGCCAACACCCGTGCCTACGATGCTATCATCGGATGCCTGAACCAGGCGTTGCCGGGGGCACTGATGGCCGGCGGCTCGGGCATGGTCGGCGTGATCGTACTCAGTGCCCGCGATCCCATCACCGGCCGGCAGAAGGTCGGTGTCATCAATCCGATCTGCGGTGGCGGTGGCGGACGGGTGGACCGCGATGGTGTCGACGCTGTCGACCAACGCTTTGCCCATCTGAAAAGCGTGCCGGCCGAGATGGTCGAGGTCGAGACGGTGCTGATGGTACGTGCCTGCCGGCTGTTGCCCGATAGCCAAGCCGCCGGCAAGTGGCAGGGCGGTGCGGCCGTTGTCATGGAACTGGAAAACACCGGCCACGAAGCAACCATGACCGTGCGCGGCATGAACCGTTTCCATTTCCAGCCATGGGGCGTTGGTGGGGGCGCACCGGGCCGGTTGGGTGAAGTCATCCTCAATCCGGACACGCCCGAGGCCCAGTCGATCGGCAAGATCAATGTCCTGCGTCTGAAGCGCCATGACGTGATCCGCATCACGACGCCTGCCGGCGGCGGTGCGTTACGACAACACAAGCGCCGTCCCGGGCGCATCGCAGCGGACATTCAGC
>JAQCFD010000327.1 GCA_027618305.1 Pseudomonadota bacterium | reverse complement strand
ACGGCGGATGGTCGGCAAGATAACCCAACAGCCACTGGTGGTAGGCAACAAGTGAATCAAGATCGGTGCCGCACTCGCGGTAATCCCACATCACAAACCGCCAGTCATCGAATGACTGCGGTGCGGCGACTGCAGGTATCGTGGGAGCGATCCATGTTTCTGGGAGGAGTTCAAATTGGAAAACGCACACATTTGGAGGCGTGGTGGCATTCCAAAAGGGCATGAAGGCCGTGTTCATATCCCGGCAAAACTCGGCGAAATCATCGACGCCCGCTCCGGGCCCGGCTGGCGGGGCATCCCAGGTGCCGAAGGCGTCGATTAACGACCCACCGACACCTGTTTTCTCGGCGCTATAGATAAGGTAGACCCGTGACAGATCCGCCGGCATCCCAGCAGAGGTGTGGCTCCCCACGAGGTAGCCGAAGGTGCTCTCCGCCGGCGCGACGCCCGGCGTGCCAAGCACGGCGGCAACCGGATCGGCTTCATTTCGCGCGAGGCTGTAGATCGTGTCAGGCCACTGCGGGGCAGGTGGTGGATTGATCGTGGTCCCCTGCTCGTAGGCGTCGACATAGGTCGTGTCGCCGGACGACTTGTACATATTGTAGAGTTCACAATAGGCCGCATCGAGGAGCCTCGTGTCGGCGTCGCCGCTGGTCCATTGAGCCATCTGCACGAGCGTCGTGAATCCGTGGGCCATGCCGGTGCCGACAAACTTCGGATTGGCCTGCATCTCGGGCCAGAGCTGCCGCTGGTAGTCGCGAATATCGGACAGCGTCTGAGACGTCGCCGGAATGCCGCTGGCTTCCACTTCGATCGTCACTTCACCAATCAGCAATGACGAACCGGCATCGGCCAAGAGCGTGTTCGCCTCGGCGGCCCAATAAAATGCCTTCTGCCATTTGGCCGTGATTGCCGGGCTGGTTGCTGGATTCCAGTTCCAATCCTGGCCACCGGTGAAATCTGGGATGAGGGCAATCGTGCCTGCATATCCCTTGGCTCCGAGGCTGTGAATCGTCTTCAGGAGATTTGCCTGCAGATCGAGTTGGAAGTTGGACTTGATCGAGGCGTCGGGACTGGCGGGATCAGCGAGTCGCAGGAGCAGTTTGTCGGCCGCGAGGGTCTGCGACGACGTGGCGTAGGACTCGATCGACGCATAGTAGGCGTCGTCGCCGTTATCCCGCTCGATCCACATCGCGACCGGTAACGGGTCGGCATCGAGCACCCGGCGCGGCTCGAGTCGCTCGACGGGAGCGAGCGGGTTGCATGCGGAATGAATATGCGGGCGACTGATCGCTGGCCGTCGGTTCCTGCGGAGCATCCCTCTAGTCTACCCTCACGTTGCAGAGATAGCCGCTGCTCGTTCAGGAAATTTTTCTGGCCACATACATTTCGTAGCCAAAAAAGCTCCGGCATGAATCGGCAGGGCCGTCAGTTCGGAAAGGGCCTGAGTGATGTCGGTCATCGTCTCATCACACTCAGGATAGAACGACGGCCATAACCGGGCGGCGATGAAAGATTGTCCATTCTCAGTCAACCCGACTTCGCCGCTCCGGTTCCCGGCTTGGCTCGCTTCTATCTAGAGCTTCTTCGCGATGTACATGCCATAGCTGAAATATGCTTTGTAGGTTTCGTAGAGTTCGATCTCGCGTTGCTCTGCAGCCACGACCTCACGGGCCTCTTCGCTGTTTCCATTCGCGTTCAGGAACTCTTCGAATCGAGCCTCCATGGGGCGATAATATTCATCCAACCAGCACTGTTCGGGAAGGACAAAGTACGCCAGCGGTGCATAGCCATGGTTTTCCAGCACCCGGATTTTGGTTGAAGCCATGCCGATTTCTGGATACTGGATGTTCCAATAGTTTTCGAGTTCCGATGGTCGTGTCTCGGTGATCCACGTGATTTCGGAGGCGACAAGAAGACCGCCCGGTTTCAAGCATCGCCGCCAGTCAGAGACGCCTTTTTCAAACCCGATATTGTAGATCGCGCCTTCGGACCAGATCACATCCAGCTCATCCTCAGCAAAAGGAAGGGCGTCCATCGAGCAGGCACTTGTCGTGATTTTTTCGGTGACACCGAACTGCTTCGCCCGCGCGTTCAGGACGTCCAGAAAATCTGGGAGAAAGTCAATCGCCGTGATCCGAGCATTCAAATGTTTGGCAAGCAAGATCGCCGATGCTCCAGTCCCGCATCCGACATCGGCGATCTCCAGCGGCTTGTGTGGGTCGATCACCGCCAAGGACATCGCCTTGAGGGTTTCAGTGTCGCTACCGGGGCCTTGACGGTTCCCGTGCTTGTGCAGGTCAATGAGCAGTCCGAAGTCGTCCATGGTGTCTCCTCGCAATGTCGGCCGGCGAACGGTCGCGATCAGCAGATCGCAGCCACGGGTTTATGCACGCTGTAGGACGCTATCACAATTCTGCTGCAGGCTTCGTTCTCCCCCGCCTGAGCACGCCCCCTTCCTGGGCTCAGTGATCTCCAGCTCGCGGCAAATCTTTTTGCCATGAAGTCGTTGATCTCGCGATGACGCGGCACAGTTGAAACCTTGCGAGCAGTCGGATTCACCTAGATGGCGTGCCTGCCGCGGAACGCGGGCGATCGACGGCTCGCGACATTTCTCGAACCACACCGACCGATTTTATCGCGAGTCCGCTGCATCGCTTTGTTCTGGCCGCCCCCTTCTTGAACCTTCCGCGAATCCACAGCGGATCCCGCCGAGCATCGATGACGGCCACCACAAGCAGCACTCCACTGCCCAGGGAGTAATAAATGCAGAACGGGAATCGCTTTCACAGAGCACGTTGATATCCGTACTCGATTTCATGGATGCCGCCATAGTAGGCGAGCGACTCGATGTCCGCGATCAGACAACTACGAAAATAGTCACCCAGCCCGGGTGACTGCCGCTCATAGAACCAATAG
>JAQCFD010000024.1 GCA_027618305.1 Pseudomonadota bacterium | reverse complement strand
GCATCGCGGGCGGCGGGCCCATGCCATAGGGCGCGGCTCGATCCTCTGGGCCGTTGACGATTTTCTCTTCGATGAAGATGCTGGCGCGATGGTTCTGCCATGCCGCCAGACCCTCGCCATTCGCGGCGTGCAGCGCGTCGACCGCGTTATCGGGGCCGAGGAAGGTGTCGGTCGAAAGGCCGGCCGTCAGCACGACATTCTGCCAGCCCGTGGCGATGGACGGATCCGTCGTTTCCTGCTTGGCCGGGGCGCCCTCGATATAGGGTCGCTGGGGGTGCTTGATGATGTCGTAATGCCCGACCCAGGCCACACCGGATGCCGATTGCAGGGCCGGCAGGAATTCTCTGTGCATCCATGCCCAGTGCGCATCGCGATCTTCTTTCGCCAGGTCGAACCAGTCCGCGCGTAAGACTTCACCCATCGTCTAATTCCTTTGTCCTGTCCCAGTTTGGCTAAATCATGACCTCGCCACCGCATACCGCAAGCGTCTGGCCGGAGATAAATGAACTCGCCGGCGAGGCCAGGAATATGGCGGCGCCGATCAGGTCATCCGGCGTGCCGGCGCGTTTGATGAGGCGCTTGTTCTGAATGAACTCGTGCAGATCGTCGTCCATGCTCGCATGCGCGACTTCCGTGGTCGTGTAGCCGGGCATGAGCGTGTTGACGTTGATGTTGTCGTCGCTCAGCTCGCGCGCCATCACCCGGGTCATGCCGATGATGGCCGACTTCGAGGTCACGTAATGCATGAAACCCGGAACGCCCTGGGGCACGGTGCCGGACGAGATGTTGATGATCCGGCCCTCCCGGGCCGCCTTCATGGGATGCGCCACGGCACTGGCGCACAGATAGGAGCCGGTGATGTTGACCTGCATCACCTTGTTCCACTCCTCGAACGGGATTTCGTAGAAAGGCCGTTGCGGGAGCGTGGCGAAGATCGCGGCGTTGTTGATCAGCACATCGATCCGTCCGTAAGCGTTCAGCGCGGCGTCGACCATGGCCTTGACGGAGTCGGGATCGCTCACGTCGGTTTCCACGGCCAGAGACGTGCCGCCGGCGGCCTCGATCTCGGCGGCGACGTTGCGCACATTCTCGCCATTGATCTCCGCGAGGACGGGGGGCGCACCCTCCTTGGCGAAGGCGAGTGCGTATTCGCGGCCCAGGCCCTGACCCGCCCCGGTAATAATGACGACGCGATCGCTCACATCGAAACGGTCATTTGCCATGGTCTTCCCCGTTGTCGGTTCTGTTGATGGTTAGTCGGCTGTTCGCGACAGGATAACATGCTCATACGGCGTTGTGTCCGGGCGCCCGGGTGCGAACCGCCAGCCGGTGTCTGCCTCCGGCCGGTCGGCCGACGGCAGGGCGATCAGGGTGCTCGAGACCGTGCCGTAGCCCCTGTCGGTGACGATGCACATGGCTTCGCGCGGGTCTTCATCACTGGAATGCAGGCGCGTGGCCAGGAGCGATTCCCAGGCGGACCAGTCACCCGCCTCGACATCCGGCTCGGCGGCGGCCCGGAAGCGCGGCAGAAACCGGCCGATCCGGACGCTTTCGATGTCGTTGAGCTCGCGCGAGGTGATCATGTGCAGGCCGGGCGGGATTTCGAACAGCTCGACCTTCGGCTGCTCGGTCCCCCGAATCCAGAAGGCGTCGCGATTGTCCGCGATGATGAGATTGAAGGAGCGGTAGGCGCTGCCATCCAGTTCGGCGATCGCCTCGGCGGCCACGGCCGCGTCCGGATGATCGACGGCCTCGAGTACGAGCTCGCCACGCGAACGCTTGTCGACCGTGGGGCCGAGAGAGCCCTCGCGATTCAGGATTGCCGCCGTGACGCCGGCATCGTTGACGGCCAGCCATGTGCCGCCGGCCAGTTCGTCGAGCCCTGCGACCACATCCTCGCGATCCGGCCAGTGGCGCGCCGGTGATTTCCAGGCGCGGTCGACCATTTCATCGCGATTGGCGGCGATGAGCAGTGGCCAGTCGTGGTCGGGGCGGCGAAGAATGACGAGGGTGCACATGAGATTTCAATTCAAACCGGGGCGACGGGACACTATATCTATCTTCTAAGAACGACCGGCAAGAAAGCAACGGAGAGCAGATTAGATATGTCGACTTTTGACGAGCGCGAGAAGGGCTTCGAGAACAAGTTCAAGCATGACGAAGAGTTCAAGTTCAAGGCGACGGCGCGGCGCAACAAGCTGCTGGGCCTTTGGGCCGCGGAGCTGCTCGGATTGAACGAGGCAGAGGCTCAGTCCTATGCACAGGAAGTCGTGAAGTCCGATTTCGAGCGGCCGGGTGACGATGATGTCCTCGAGAAGGTCTTCGGCGATCTGCAGGCCAAAGGTGTCGACACGTCCGAGCATATTGTGCGCAAGCATATGGACGAGCTGATGACCGAGGCCATGCAGCAGGTCCACGACGGCGTTTAGGGTCGTTCCGGCCCGGCGTTTCGGGTCTCACATATGAAAATCCAGGCGACCGGTTCCTGTGTGAATCGATTTGCCTTTTTTTCAAAACGAACTGCTCTTGTTCTGACAAAAGCATAATGGGGGAAGCATCGATGGAGGACGTGGCTCAGCTTGCGGGGCACACCTGCCTCGTGCCGCTCGTGGAAGATGAGGATTTTTCCGCACCGTTCCGGAAGTCTGCCGAGCGCGTATCCGGCCGTGTCGGCATGGTCGCGAACAATGTGCGCGCGATGGCGAACTCGCCTGAACTGGGCGCCACCATGCGGCAGTTTCTGGACGATGTCTGGGATCAGGGCGAGCTTCCGAAGCCCCTCAAGGCGCTGATCCGCAACAAGGTCTCGAACATCAACGCGTGCCTCTACTGCTCGGCCCACCAGGTCCGGGTGATGGAGAGCCAGGGCGTCGCGCGTGAGAAAATCGACAATATGTATGATTATCTCTCCCACCCGGCCTTCTCCGACAAGGAACGCGCGATCCTGGCCTATAGCGAGGCGTTGACTGTCGATGCCGGCGCGATCCCCGAAGACGTTGTGGCGACATTCATGGAACACACCACGGCGCAGGAGCGCACCGAGGTGACGATCGTCGCGGCCGCGATGGGGCTGTTAAACCGCCTGAACGACGGCCTGCGCGTGCCGCTCGAAGAGCCGATGCTGGAGATTGCCAGCGGCATCTCCTTCGAAGCGAATAAATAGGGTCGCGGATATGGCGCGTATCGATATCGGGCATATCACGCTGAACTGCGCCGATATGGGCGAGGGGCCGGCCTTCATCTTCATTCCCGGACTGGTCGGCCTGTATGACGCCTGGTCGTTTCAACTCGAGCATTTCGCGCAGAACTATCGCTGCGTGACCTTCGATCACCGGGGCACCGGTGAAAGCGACAAGCCCACGGGCCCGGGTGCCTATTCGACCCAGGCCATCGCCGACGACGTCATCGCGTTGATGGATACGCTGGGGATCGACAAGGCGCATATCGTCGGCACGTCGACGGGGGGCTGTATCCTGCAGAACCTCGCCCTCGACCATCCCGAACGGGTGCGTGCGTGCATCTTCAACAACACCTGGGTGACGGCGGACGAGTTCATCACACGGGTTGCGCTGACCCGCAAGCGCATCGCGGAATCCTATGGCCCCGAAGAATATGTGAAGGTCTCGTCGATGTTTACGTCCGGCGCCAATCAGTTCCGCCACAACCTCGACGCCGTCATGGAGCTCGAGCGCCGGGCCCTCGAGACCGTCGGGCCGGTGGAAATTCTCGCCGCGCGCCTCGACATGATGCTGGCCCATGACCGCACGGACGAGATCAAGGCAATCGACCGGCCCTCGCTCGTGGTCGGCACGGTCGATGATGCGACGATCCCCTATTACTTCGCGGAAGACCTGCACGCGGCCATTCCCGGCTCGCAGATGATGATGTTCGATGATGGCGGGCATTACTCATACCGTCGGCATCCCGAAAAATGGAACGCGGCGATAAGCGAATTCCTGGCCGCGGCCGAGAAATCGGTTTAGCCCGACGCAACCGAACTGGAGCAAGCACAATGGCCAAGGCCTATTGGATCGCGGCATATCGCGAGATTCACGACGCGGAGAAGCTCGCGGCCTATCTGGAGCTCGCCGGGCCGGCGATCGCCGCCGGCGGCGGCAAGTTCCTCGCCCGCGGCCCGGCCGCGAAGGTGTATGAGGCGGGCATCATGGAGCGCACCACGCTCATCGAGTTCGAATCCCTCGATGCCGCCGTCGCCACCCATGACAGCCAGGCCTATCAGGAAGCGCTGAAACTGCTGGGCGACGGCGTGACCCGGGATCTGCGGTTCGCCGAAGGGCTCGAATAGCCGCTCCACACCTAGAAGATGTCGTAGGGGTGCCAGCCTTCGCGATGCTCTATCTCGATCACCCATAAATCCGGGTCGCGCGAGATCGCGCGCGCGATATAGGCGTCAGCCTCGGCCTCCGGCACAGCCGCCCCGTCCAGCGCCGGGAACCAGACCAGCCGACCTTCCAGGTCGCGTGTTTGGTTGAGGACCCGGCAGCCGCGGTCGAGTTGATTGAGTTTCAGGATCACCGTGCCCGACTGACGCTCGCCTCTGCGCACAACGACAATGGGGATGCTCTCATCAGAGGCCCGGCGCAGGCCGGCGCTCACCCAGAGATCCGTCGGCAGCCGGCTGTCGCTCATCGTTGCCAGTGCCCGCGTCGGATCAGGCCGCGCCGAACACGCGGGTGAAGATCGTGTCGACATGCTTGGTGTGATAGCCGAGGTCGAAACTCTCGGCGAGATCCTCGTCGGAAATGAGGCTGCTCACCGCCTCATCGCCCTGGAGAAATGACAGGAACGCGCCTTCGCGTTCGGCCTCCGGCAAGCCCCAGACCTTCATCGCGTTTCGCTGTACGGCCTGATATGAATCCTCGCGGCTCATGCCGGCCTGGGTAAGGGCGAGGAGGACCCGCTGGGAATGAATGAGCCCGCCGAGCTTTTCCATGTTGGCCATCATGGTGTCGGGATAGACGAGCAGCTTCTCGACCACCCCGGTCAGGCGAACCAGGGCAAAATCCAGTGTGACTGTGGCATCCGGGCCGATCATGCGTTCGACTGAGGAATGGGAAATATCGCGCTCGTGCCACAGGGCGATATTCTCCATCGCGGGAACAACGGCCGCGCGGACGATGCGGGCCAGACCCGTAAGGTTTTCCGTCAGGATCGGATTGCGCTTGTGGGGCATCGCGCTGGAGCCTTTTTGCCCCGCGGCGAAGAACTCCTCCGCTTCGCGCACTTCCGTGCGCTGCAGATGCCGGACTTCGATCGACAGCCGCTCGACGGCGCCCGCGACCAAGCCGAGTACGGCAAAGAACATGGCGTGCCGGTCGCGGGGAATAACCTGAGTCGAAACTGGCTCAGAGGTGAGGCCCATCTTCTTGGCGACATGAACTTCGACCGCCGGGTCGATGTTGGCGAAGGTCCCGACCGCGCCAGAAATCGCGCAGGTGGCGATTTCCGCGCGGGCCGCGACCAGACGCTCCCGGCAGCGGGCAAACTCGGCGTAATGACCCGCCAGCTTGACGCCGAAGGTGGTGGGTTCCGCGTGGATTCCGTGGCTGCGGCCGATGCAGACGTCGTTCTTGTGTTCGCGTGCGCGTTCCTCCAGTGCGGCAAGCAGCCCGTCGAGGTCGGCGAGAAGCAGGTCGGCAGCCTGGGTGAGTTGCACCGACAGGCAGGTGTCGAGGACGTCGGATGAGGTCATGCCCTGATGCACAAAGCGGGCATCGTCGCCCACATATTCGGCCAAGTTGGTCAGAAAGGCGATCACGTCGTGATGGGTCTCGCGCTCGATTTCGTCGATTCGATCGATTTCCCACGTGCCCTTTTCCCACACGGTCTTGGCGGCGGATTTCGGGATCACGCCGAGTTCCGCCTGGGCGTCACAGGCATGCGCCTCTATCTCGAACCAGATCCGGAACTTGTTCTCGGGTTCCCAGATCGCGGTCATTTCGGGGCGGCTGTAGCGGGGGATCATTTGTCTCGGCTTTCGCGGTGGCGGGGCGTTTGGGCGGTGATCAAACTAGGTGAGCGAGTGATACCCCGGCAAGGCGAGTCGGGGTGTTATGGACGGGTATTTCCGATGCACGGCGAGGCGTGCGAAATGCCAGTGGCACACAGGAGTACCGTTAATAAATCTTAACGGTGCCTTAACGGGTTCCGGGCGATGTTATGGCGCACGTAAGAGGCGAGAAATACAATGTCCATAACCTATCCAGGAACGATTCCGGCGCGCCGGACGATCTTTAAAAGGCAGAGCCGCTGGCCCGGCGTTGCGCGCAGGCTGATTGTAGTCTGCCTGGTCCTGATCGCGACCGCGTAACGCGACCCCCGGTTGCTCAAATAAGCCCCAGCGCGCGCAGGCTGGCGTGCCGCCCTCGCGCGATAATCACATGATCATGTAAGGCCACACCGAGGCTCCGCCCTGCGGTCTCGACGGCGCGGGTGATCTCGATGTCGGCGTCGCTTGGCGTGGGGTCGCCCGAGGGATGGTTGTGGACCATCACGAGCGCGCTGGCGTTGAGCTCGAGCGCGCGCTTGATGACCTCGCGCGGATACACCGATGTCTGATCCACCGTACCCATGCTTTGTTGCTCGGCTGCGATCAGGCCGTTCTTGCGGTCGAGAAACAGGACATGGAAGCTCTCGCGCTGCAGATGACCGATCGCCGCACGGCAATAGTCGAGGACCTTGTCCCAGGAATCGAGAATATGGCGCTCGTGCAGGTCCTCGCGGGCCTGGCGGATGCCGGCCTGATGCACGGTCTTGAGCAGCCCGGCGACCCCCGGTCCCGCACCGTCCACCAGGGAGATATCCGCGCGATCGGCGGCCAGCACACTGGCCAGGCTGCCGAAACGTTCGATCAGGCGTTTGGCGAGCGGTTTGGTGTCGCGGCGGGGAATGGCGCTGAACAGGATGAGCTCAAGCAGTTCATAGTCCGGCATCGACGCGCCGTCGTCGGCCGCGAAACGCTCGCGCAATCGGCTGCGATGGTCTTTCTGATTGTCCTGGTTCGGGGGCGCGGCCATGGGGTCGTCGGCGCCATCAGTCGTAGGGCGGTTTGTCCCAACCCTTGGGCGAGTGGGTGAAGACTTCGCAGCCGTCGGCGGTCACGCCGATCGAATGCTCGAACTGCGCCGACAGGGAGCGATCCTTGGTCACGGCGGTCCAGCCGTCACCCAGAATTTTCACGTCGAACCGGCCGACATTGACCATGGGTTCGATGGTGAAGAACATGCCTTCGCGCAATTCGGGGCCGGTGCCCGGCTGGCCGAAATGCAGGATGGACGGGGCATCGTGGAACACCTGTCCGAGACCGTGCCCGCAGAAATCCCGCACCACGGAGAAACGCTCGGCCTCGACATAGGTCTGGATGGCGTGGCCGATATCGCCGACCGTCGTGCCGGGGCGGACGATGTTGATGCCTTCCCACAACGCCTTGTGGGTCACGTCGACCAGCCGTTCGGCGAGGCGTTTTACCTTGCCGACGTTGTACATGCGGCTCGTATCGCCGTGCCAGCCATCGAGGATGACCGTGACGTCGATGTTGACGATGTCGCCGTCGGCGAGGCGTTTATCGCCCGGAATACCGTGACACACGACATGGTTCACCGAGGTGCAAATCGATTTCGGAAAGCCGCGATAGCCGAGCGGGGCCGGAATCGCCCCATGATCGAGAATGAATTCGTGGCAAAGCCGGTCGAGTTCCTCGGTGGTGACGCCGGGCACGACATGGGGCGTCACATGGTCGAGCGTCTCGGCGGCCAGTTTTCCGGCCTGGCGCATGCCTTCAAAGTCATCGGCATCATGAATGCGAATGCGGCGCGCTTCTGAATCGAATGAGGTGGATTGCGTGTCGGTCATCATGTCTATCGGCTGTCAGTCACGGGTCTGGAATCAAGTCTCAATCGGCAGGGGCCGGGTGATTTCGATGCGTTCGGGCGAAACGTCGCACGCATAGCAAATCGCCTCAACCCCTCGATGCCGGGCGTCCGCGAATGCGGCCGCATAGTCAGGGTCGATGTCGTCGGCGAGGCGAAAATGGTCGCAATCGCCGCGCTGCACCACATAAAACATGACCGCCCGGGCGCCGGCCTCGGCGGCATTCGCGAGTTCCCGCAGATGCTTGGCGCCGCGCGTGGTGACGCTGTCGGGAAATTCCGCCGCGCCGGCACCATCCGTCTCGTCGCGTTTCAGGTGCACATTCTTGACCTCGACATAGCAGTCCGGCCGGCCCGGCTCTTCAAGCAGGATATCGATGCGGGAATTCTCGCCGTAACGGACCTCTCGGCGTCGGGTCCCGTAGCCGGCGAGCTCGGCAATGCGTCCGGCCTCGATCGCTTCGTCGACGAGTGTATTGGGGAGCGCCGTGTTGATCCCCACATGATGGGTCCCGACACGGATGATCTCCCAGGTGTATTCGAGCTTCCGGTTCGGGTTGCGGGCGGGCGAGACCCAGACATCCGAACCCGGTTCCATGAGCCCGAGCATCGCACCGGGATTGGGGCAGTGCGCCGTAATTTCGGTGGGCATCCCGTCGTTGCCGGCTATTTCGATATCGGAAAGAAAGCGTTTGTATCGCCGGGTCAGGCGGCCGGGGATGAGCGGGTCTGGGAATTCCATGTCACCGGCAACCTATGAAGCCGGTTCGCGATGATCAAGCCATCCTGTTTTTTTGACGGGCTTTTGGGTGCATGATACTTCGTCCCATCCGTCGAAACTGGAACCACGCGTATGAAGTCCGTTCTGCCTTTGATGTTTGTCTTCGCGCTCGCGGCCTGTGCCGGCACCAGTTCGGCCTGGGTCAAGGAGGGCGCCAGTAAGGAACAGCTGCGCGCCGATCAGGCGGCCTGTCGCGCACAGGCGGACAGTGCGATCGGGCGCAGCGAGAGCTTCACCCGCGACATTCGCAGTTCCACGCGCGGCGGCCGGGAAGACACAAGCGCCATCGTGTCGGAATCCCGCGACCGGCGTACGGCGCGTTCCTATGAAGGGATATTGGAACGCTGCATGCTGGCGCGCGGCTACGTGCATCCAACGTCCTGACGTCGTAACACAGACACAAAAACACCAGACACAAGCACACAGGTAACGAGACGATATGAGCGACCCGACACGCGTGACCGCAGCGGTACTGATCATCGGCAACGAGATTCTCTCGGGCCGGACCAAGGATGCCAATCTTGCGTTCCTGGGCGCGGAGCTCAATTTGCTGGGCATTCAGCTTCTCGAGGCGCGGGTCGTTGCGGATATCGAGGCCGAGATCATCGACGCGGTCGATGCCTTGCGGGCCAAGTATGATTACGTGTTCACGACGGGCGGCATCGGGCCGACCCATGACGACATCACGTCGGCCTGCGTGGCCAAGGCGTTCGGCCAGAAGCTGATCCGCCACCCCGAGGCCGAACGCATCCTGCGCGAGCGGATGACCCAGATGGGCGTCGAGGCGACGGAGGCGCGGCTGAAGATGGCCGAGACACCGGAATTCGCCGAGCTGGTCGACAACCCGGTCAGCGGCGCGCCGGGCTTCCGTGTGGAGAATGTCTATGTCATGGCGGGCATTCCGCGGATCATGCAGGCGATGTTCGAAGGGGCAAAACCCCATCTCAAGCGCGGCGTGACCCTGTTGTCGGTGACCGTCGGCAGCTATGTGCCCGAGGGCCAGATCGCGACCGAATTGTCACTCCTGCAGGACGCCTATCCCGATATGGATATCGGCAGCTATCCCTTCTTCTTCGACGGCAAGCCGGGCTCCAACCTGGTGCTGCGCGGGCCCGACCAGGCACGCCTCGACGAGGCCGCGGGCCGGCTCGGGGACCTGATCCGCAATCTCGGCCAGGAGCCGGTCGAGGGCGGGATCGAAGTGCCGAAGTCCGCGGACTGACGAAGGGAGCGTGCCCGCATGGTGCAGGAGCTCCGTATGAGGTCGTTGTTGATATGACGAAAAGCGACGACGCCCAGTCGAGGACAGTATCGGTATCGGTGCAACGCGCATCGCCGGACGAGCGTGATCGGCTGATCGCCAGTCTCGTCGCGGCCTTCGTCGCGGATCCGTTCGTTCGCTGGATGCTGCCCGACGCCACGACCTATTTTCATTACTTCCCCCAGTTGCTCCGCCATTTCGGCGGCGGTGCGTTCGATCAGAGTTCGGCCTACCGGTCGGAGGATTTCAGGGCGGCGGCACTGTGGCTGCCCCCGGGCATCAAGCCCAACGAGGAAGGGATGGAGGCGGTCATGGAAGAGGCCGTCGCCGCCGAGCGCCAGGCCGAGGTGTTTGGTGTCCTCGAGCAGGTTGGTATGTCGCACCCGGAGGAAGCCCATTGGTACCTGCCGTCCCTCGGCGTCGAGCCTGTTCTTCAGGGCAAGGGATATGGCGCGGCGCTGCTGGCGCACGGGCTTGCGGTCTGCGACGGGGCCCATGTCGCGGCGTATCTGGAATCGTCCAACCCGGCGAACATTCCGTTCTACGAAGCTTATGGGTATGAGGTGGTCGGAGAGTTCCGCGCGGGCGATTCCCCGGCATTAACCCCCATGTTTCGCGCCGCGCGATAGGCCCGGGAAGCCGAGCGATTTAGCGGCAGGAAGCTGCAACCTTTACCGCGGCGTCACCAAACCCTATCGTGAAATCGTTCGGATCTGGTCGCAACGACGGGTCCCATGGTCAGAGGAGATCGGCATTGGCACGCACGCTCATACGTAACGGTTGGGTCGTTACGGTCGATCCCGCGCTGGGCGTTCTTCGCGGCGGCGATATCCTGATCGAGGACGGCATCATCCGGGAGATCGGTCGCGGCCTCACGATTGGCGACGATGTCGAGATCATCGACGCGACCGACCGCCTGGTGATGCCGGGTTTCGTCAACGCACATCATCATCTGTGGCAGACGGGCCTGCGCTCCCTTGCGGGCAACTGGACATCACCGGACTATCACCGCAACGTCCACGGCAATATTGCGACCCGCTACCAGCCGCATGACAGCTATCTCGGCGGACTGATCGGGGCGCTCGGCCAGATCGACAGCGGCACCACGACGGTTCTCGACTGGTGTCACAACAATTCCACGCCGGACCATACCGACGCCTCGATCGACGCGCTGGAGGAGGCCGGCATCCGGGCTGTCTTCGCGCACGGCTCCGTCAAGCCGCCAACGCAGGAGGGCGGCAAACCGTTCACCGAAGTGCCGCATCCACGCGCGGATGCCGAGCGCGTGCGCACGGGCCGACTTGCCACCGACGACGCGCTGGTGACGATGGCGCTGGCGATCAAGGGACCCGACTACTCGACGCTGGAAGTTTCGCTGCAGGACTTCCAGCTCGCGCGCGATCTTGATCTGCTTTCCAGCGCCCATGTCTGGAACAAGGCCAGCCGCGTCGCGAAGGAGGGTTACGCCGGGATCGCGGCGGCCGGTCTGCTCGGCCCCGACCACAATGTCGTCCACGCAAACTGCTCCGACGCGGCGGAGTTCGAGGTCTTCTTTGACGCAGGTGTCACGTTCACCGCCACGCCGGCATGCGAACTGCAATCGAACGATGTGTCGATCATTGGCCGCGTCCTGGCGCGCGGGTTCGCGCCTTCGCTCGGGCCGGATACCGAACTCTATCTCTCGGGCGACATGTTCCAGGTGATGCGCCACGCGCTGCAGACCCAGCGGCTGGCCGACAATGTCGCCCGTGTTGCCGCCGGCGAGACGATCGACGGCGTTTCCGTCGGCGCGCGCCAGGCGCTGGAATGGGCGACGATCGAAGGCGCGCGGGCGCTGCGCATGGATGCGCGCACCGGCTCGCTGACGCCGGGCAAGCAGGCGGACCTGCTGCTGCTTCGGGCCACCGACCTGAACCTTGCGCCGGTGCACGACCCGATAAACGCCATTGTCTTCTATGCGACGGCGGCGAACATCGACACGGTGATGATCGGTGGAAAGGTGGTCAAGCAGGACGGCAAGCTGCTCTACGACCCCAGGTTACGGGCCGAAAAACAGGCCGCCCTGGCGGCCTCGGCCGAGAGGCTGTTCGCCGAATCGGCTTATACGCACACCGCCGCCTGAGGGCCGCACCGCGTCGAGGTGTCCAAATCCGAAGACTCAGGGGTAGATCGGTTTTCTAGGGCTGCCAGAAGGCGGTCCACAGCAATACGCCGACACCGGCCAGCGCGAACCAGATGACGGCGTTCTGCATCGCGGCCTTTCGGTCGCGCAGCACGAACACGATCGTCGGGATCAGAATGATCAGCGCGCCGACCAGTGCGATCAGGCGTGCGATGTCGAAACCATCCATGCGGGGGCACCCATTGATGTTTGTCTGCGCGGCGTGTCGTTCGCTACAAGTATAACCCAGTCAGTCACGCGATGCGGGCGTGGTGAAATTGGTAAACACAAGGGACTTAAAATCCCTCGGCCGTAAGGCTTTGCCGGTTCAAGTCCGGCCGCCCGCACCATTTCCCGGTCCGCGCAAGCGGGCCGTCATCCCACCGGGCTGAACAGCGCCACCAGAACCGACAACGTCACAACGGCGAAGAGCATCGACACCAGGGTCGCGGCGGACGCCTGATTGACATAGGTGTCGTAGGTGGAGGCCACCAGGTAAACGCTCACGCCGAGCGGCGTGGCGGCGGCGATGATCGCGATGTTGCGCCATTCCGGCGGGATATCGGGAAACATCGACATGAAAACGAAGACCAGAAGGGGGTACATCAGCAGCTTGCCGACCACCAGGAATCCGGTTTCCCCGAGGCGTTCGCTGAAGGAAAGCCCGGCGAGCGATGCCCCGATGGCAAACAGCGCGCATGGGATCGTCGCGCCCTGGACCAGATTGACGAGGCCGTTCAGGACCGCGGGAATCTCCACCTGAAGGATGGCTGCGGCGATGCCGAGAAGGATCGAGGGCACGATCGGATTGAAGAAGATCGCCCGGAATGCCGTCCCGGAAATCTCGACAAGGCCATTGCGTTCGCCGCGCTGAATTTCCAGCAGCACGATGGAAAGGGGTACGATGACGGCCATTTCCACCGTGATCAGGAGCGCGATCGGCAGGACCGAGGCCTCGCCGTAAAGCGCGAGTCCGATGGGGATGGTCATGAAGACGGTGTGGCCGAACGAAACCCCCAGGCCCTGGACGGCCCGCTCGGCAACAGTGCAGTTGAAGATCCATCGGGCGACCGCATAGCCGATCGCAAACGACACCAGCCCGGCCAGCAGATAGGCCAGGATGTAGTCGCCGCGCAGTTGCTCGGCCACCGGGGCGTTGGCCAGGTTGCGGAACAGCAGCAGCGGGAGGCAGAAGTAGAAGACGAAGGACGTGAAGGCCTTGATGCTTTCCTTGCTCATGATTCCGCGCTTGGCGGCGATGTAGCCGGCCAGAATGACGACGAAGATCGGGATCGTAACCGTAAGCACCAGGATCATGATCGTTCCCTTCCACTGACAGTGAGCCGACATACCAAAGGCGCATCAAATCCGGCCTGACCCTATGGTTCAAGCGAGTCGAATTCCATGTGGCCAAGCACCGCATGGGCGTTACGAATCTCCCCGGTCGCGACCCCGGAATGCCGCGGTTTAGCCGGTGTTTCGCAGGACGGATTCCGGGGCTGATCGTGCCTGAAATTTTGTGCTTGTATTTCTCTAAATCATACGCGATTTAGCAATCGCTACTGATCAGGGAGCGAAGGAAGAGGCCAGTGCCTCCCCGCCCCAAACTCCGGAAATCGTAGTTGGGCCTCAATGGGCCCGGCGTCGGTTTTTTCACCGCTGATTCGAAAGCGTCGATGTTTGTATTTCAAATCGGAGAACGGCATGCCCTACAAGCGCATTCTTGCCGATGGTGTTCCGCACTATGGCAAGCATTTGATCCTCACCGCGTCCGGCTGTAACGACCAGCTTCTGAGCAAGGACGAAATAGCCAACTTCTGTCGGGAGCTGGTCGAACGTATCGACATGGTGGCCTTCGGCGAACCGTTGGTCGAGCGTTTCGGCTCGGGCGATGAAATCGGCATTTCTGCCGTGCAGCTGATCCAGACCAGCGCGATCACTATTCATACCAACGACCCGGCACGCGACATGTATCTCGACGTGTTCAGTTGCAAGGATTTCGAAGCCCAGGCGGTACTCGACTTCCTTGCGGAGAGCTTCGCGCCTGCCAAAGTCGAACACCAGGTGATCCTCCGCAAATGAGGTACTATCCCGACTTCGTCCCATCGTTCGCGCATGAGCCGACGGCGGAGAATTTCGCCATTCGCCCGATCGACGGAAATGTCGGCGAGGGGGTTGTGGCGTTGACCGATTTCGCGCCCGGCCAGCTGGTGTTCGCGTTCACCGGCTTCTTCGTGTCCGAAATCACCCTCTTCACGTTACAAGTGAGGCCGGGATTGTATCTTCACGATCCCTATTTCATGGGCAAGGTGCTGCACCGCTGCGATCCGAATTGCGATGTGGATATGGAGGCCCGCACATTCCACGCACGAAAGCCCATCCGGGCCGGCGACTGGGTAACCATGAACTACGAACAGACGGAAGATCAGCTTTTCCGCGCGTTCCGCTGCCATTGCGGGGACACACCCTGTCACGATCAGGCGCCGGGCCGTTTGGTTGTCGGTCGTGCACCGGCAAATGCGGGCGTGGAAGAGTTCGACGCCGTGTATGCGAATGCCGAACCGGGAGCGTACCTGCACATGTGATACGCGGCCGCTGGTGCGGGTGTTTGCGTGAGTTGATATAAAACAACGCTTACAGGCCAATCATCGAACGGGAGGACGAGCAGATGGCGCTACGCAGGATCGACAGCTACCCGCCGCAGGTCCCGTTCTCGGAGATCGGCGTCAAATACAACGCCGAAGCCCAGCGGCTCGGTGCCGGTATCGAAGGCGAAAACTTCGCCTATGGCGACGATCCGTATCAGGAGGTCGCGCTGTTCGAAGCCGCAAACCCCAACGGCACGGTTCTGGCCTTCATGCATGGGGGCGGCTGGGTCAATGGCTACAAGGAATGGGTTACCTTCATGGCCCCGGCGTTGAATGCTGCCGGGATCACATTTGTCGCCATCGGCTATCGCCTCGGGCCCACGCATAAATGGCCGACGGGCCCGCGGGACGTCGCCGCCGCCCTGAAATGGATTAACGACAATATTGCATCCCATGGCGGCGACCCGACGCGGGTGTTTATCGCCGGCCATTCGGCCGGGGGCCATTACGCGACATGGATGGCCGTGCGCGACGACTGGCAGGCGATGGTCGGCCTCCCTGCGGGGTTTATCCGCGGCGCGCTGCCGATATCCGGGGTGTATGATTTCACCCCGGGGAACGGCATGCCCATGCATCCCCAGGTGCTCGCGGATGATGGCAGCGACGATGAGGATGCCAGCCCGCTCTTCACCATCGCCCGGACGCCGCCCTTTTTCCTGACCTGGGCCGACGCCGATTTGCCGGCGTTGCTGCCTCAGGCCGAAAAGATGGCTGCGGCGTTGCGTGATGCCGGCAGCGATGTCACCACCTTGATTCTCGAAGGCACCGACCATTCGGGGGCGTCCTACGAAAGCGGAAAGGCTGACGGCCAGTGGCTGCCCGCCGCGCTCGCCTGGATGGCATCACATTAGTGCGTTCCGGACGTTCCCCGTCGGGCTCGCCGCCGCATCAATGATGCGCAACCCGGTTTGGAATTTTGTTCACACCGGGTTGTGGCAACCATCGTCCGGCCTGATTGCGCCCGTGAATCGGTGTGAATGGTTACGGTAGGCAAGCCTTCAACGATCTGCCGGCCACGATACACCCATGCAAAATTTTGACGTCATTATCATCGGTGCCGGGGCGGCGGGCCTTATGTGCGCGGCGGAAGCCTGCAAGCGCGGGCGGCGGGTGCTGCTTTTGGAAGGCGCGTCGAAGGTCGCGCAGAAAATCCGAATCTCGGGCGGGGGGCGCGCCAACTTCACCAATCTGCACGCCACGCCCGCCGACTATCTGTCGGACAATCCGCGGTTTTGCGTCTCGGCCCTGGCGCGTTACACCCAGCATGATTTCATCCGCCTGGTGGAACGGCACGGCATCGCCTATCACGAGCGTGACCATGGCCAGCTGTTTTGCGATGGCTCGGCTCAGCAGATCATCGATTTGCTGGTCGCCGAAGCCGACGGCGTGACCATCCAAACGGCCGTAATAATTTCTCGGGTCGCGAAAGACGTCGGGCATTTCACTGTCGAAACCGATCGTGGCAATTTTGCCGGCGACGCATTGGTCATCGCAACCGGCGGCCCTTCGATCCCCAAAATGGGGTCGAGCCGTTTCGCCTATAACATCGCCCGGCAGTTCGGCCTGAACGTGATCGAACCACGGCCCGGTCTGGTGCCCCTGACCTTCGATGCGGCCATCCTGGCGAAGATGGAGGGGCTGGCAGGCGTGTCTCTGGACGCTACGGTCACGCTGGGCAAGGTTCATTTCACAGAGGCTCTGCTGTTCACCCATCGGGGCCTGAGCGGACCTGTGATCCTGCAGATTTCTTCCTACTGGCATTCAGGCGATACGATCACGATCGATTTGCTGCCGGGGACCGATCTGTTCCGGCACCTTAAAGACGCCAAGGCGACCCAGTCGAAAATGGAAACGCAGACGGTGCTGGCGCGGCTTGTTCCCAAGCGCCTGGCGCAGAAAATAGTCGAGTGGGCCGATTGCGGTGGCCGCCTGGCCGAGACCTCCGACAAATCCCTCCGTCGCTTGGCGGAGCAGGTCAACGCCTGGCGCATCACGCCCAGCGGTTCGGAAGGCAACCGCACGGCGGAGGTCACCGTCGGCGGTGTCGACACCCGCGCGCTTTCATCGAAGACCATGGAGGCCGCTACGGTTCCCGGCCTCTATTTCATCGGTGAGGCGGTCGACGTCACGGGCCATTTGGGCGGCTTCAATTTCCAATGGGCCTGGGCGTCGGGCTATGCCTGTGGGCAATTTGTCTGAGCATCTCCAGATCCGTCGGTGATGCGAGATCGTGGGGGACGGAGTTTTTCAACCACGAAAAGTTTTATATAAGACCTTGTGACAGGTTGACTGAAGTTGGGCTTTGTCACAGGATTTTTACCGACAGGCTGTAAAGGGAATCGGGGAGCGTCTTCCCGAAGTTGCCTTGCGGCATTGGTGCCGTCGGCAGCCGGTTTTGCGGCTGTGGCGCACGGAAAACGCAATCGAGCCGGGAACAAATCCCGACCGTCAGAAAAATACAATGAGCATGAGAGGAATCGAAATGACGAAACAGCGCAAAAATCACGGGGGCAAACTCCTTGCCGCAGGCCTTGGCCTGCTGACGGCTGTCGCCGCCTTCGGCACCGCCAGCGCGGAGACCTTCCCCGATAAACCCATCACCTTCATCGTTCCCTATGCCCCCGGCGGCGGATCCGATCAGCAGGCGCGCCGGCTCCAGCCCGGTCTGGAAAAGGCGCTCGGCGTCGAGGTTCGGATTGTCTACAAGACGGGCGGCGGCGGCGCCGTCGGCTTCAACGAGCTGTGGCGCTCGAAGGCCGATGGCTACACGATCAGCAACGTCGTTGTTCCGAACATCGTCATCTCATCCAAGGGTGAGGACGTGGGCTTCAAGCCGGGTGAGTTTGCTTACATCGGCATGACGGAAAGTGCCCTGGGCGCGCTCATGGTTCCCAAGGGCAGCAAGTACACCAATCTCGATCAGTTCGTGGCTGCCGCCAAGGCGAACCCCGGCAAGCTGACCGTCGCAGGCGTTGGCAGCACCGGCGCGGCAAACTTTGCCGAACTCGCCGAAATTCTCGGGATCGAGACAACCTATATCCCGGTCTCCGGAGGTGTTGGCAAGATGATGCCGATGCTGCAGGGCAACCATGTGGATGCCGGCATGACCGCGTCCTCCCATGCCGTCAAGCATGCCGCAACGGTGGACACGCTTGTCGTCGCCGGCGCGGCAGCTCCGGATGCACTTCAGAATGTTCCGAGCGAGCCGAAA
>JAQCFD010000326.1 GCA_027618305.1 Pseudomonadota bacterium | reverse complement strand
CGGCGGCTGCACGATCATCGAGTTGCACGAACCAGGTCGTTGCCAGCGTTTCGGTGCCATCATCGGAAACGATATGGCCGTAGCCGACCAGCCGTTCGCCGAGCGTCTTTGCGTAGTCTTTCTGCGCATTGATCTGCGCATCGCGTGTGGCGGCTTGTCCGTCGCCGTCCCAGGCAAAGATCACCCATTGCGCCGGTTTCTGGCTGTAATAACGCCCCAACTCCTCGGCGTTCAGGCCGTATCGCGGATCTCCCGGCAGATACTCGCCAACCTCGTTCGGTGCCATCGTCCTTCTCCCCATTCCTGCTATCGCCGACATGATCGCGCCGCGTTTGCACCGGCGTCAATGCGCAGCGGGTTGACCCGGCGCGCGGACCCGCCTAAAAGCCCGGCCATGATCAACCGAACCGCCACCATGAATCATATGTGGAAACTTGTCGCGCGACGCGCGAGCGAGGGCGGTTCCGTGTTTGTGGCGACGATGGCTTAGCACCCATCACATCACAGAAGATCAACGGACCGCCGGCAACATGCACGGCGGTTTTTTTGTGCATGGACCCGGCAAACAACCCAAGCGAGCGGGGACCGAACCATGCAAAGCGAATACGAACTCAGCGACGAACTCTCGACCATCGACTGGTGGGCACTGGCCAACATCATGGCCGCGGCGAACCTGTTCGACCGCAAGGCGTTCGATATCGCGCGCGCCTTTCACGGCAGCTATGCATCGGTCTTCGTCCACAAGGGCGACGAGATCATCGCCGCCGCGCGCGCCACATCCGACGGGGTCTATTACGCGACGGTTTTCGATGTGGTGGTCGCGGGCGAACATCAGGGACGCGGCGTCGGCCGGATGCTGGTGGAGGGCCTGCTGGCGAAGCTTCCCTTCGAGCGGATATTCCTGACGTCGGTCTTCGGCAAGGAGGATTTCTACGCCAAGTTCGGTTTCCTGCGGCAAACCAACGCGATGGGACTTTATGAAGGATCGGCGCTGACGAGCGCCGTGCAACGCGGTATTCTGCAGGCCAACGCGTGACGTCCTCACGCGCAGTTTATTTCGATCGGGTGCGGGACCGGGCTAGTGCTGGTTCGGTCCTGCACTTTTCAATTCAGAGGTACCCCATGGCACGCCTGTTTCGTCCCCAACACTTGCTGACCGCGATGCTTCTGGCCGCGGCGATGGTTTTCATTATGCCCAACGATTCCAATGCTCAAGACACAATCACCACCTCCAGCGGCCTGCGTTATGTCGAACACGACGCCGGTGCCGGTGAGAAGGCCAAGGCCGGCGACCATGTGATCGTCCACTACACCGGCTGGCTCTATGTCGATGGCGAGAAGGGCAGCAAGTTCGACAGCTCCGTCGACCGCGGGCAACCCTTCAACTTCCCCCTGGGCGCCGGCCGCGTGATTGGCGGCTGGGACGAAGGCGTGGCGGGCATGCGTCCGGGCGGCAAGCGCACGCTGATCATACCGCCCGCACTCGGCTATGGCGCGCGTGGCGCCGGCGGCGTCATCCCGCCGAACGCCACATTGATGTTCGACGTCGAGCTGATCGAGATCCGCTAGGGTTTCGGTAGAAAATCGTCGTCATGCCCGGGCTTGACCCGGGCATCTCGGCACCGACCGAGACGAGATACGCGGATCAAGTCCGCGCATGACGCCGTTTGGGGCTTCTTGGCTGGACAAGCACATCCTCCAGACGGCAGGCTTCGACCATGAGCAACTCGATCCGTTTCACCCTCAACGGGCGCGCGGTCAGCGCCGCGCCCGACGAGACAATCTGGCAGGTCGCGGCGCGCGAAGGCACCGAGATCCCGCATCTCTGTTTTGCCCCCGAGCCGGGCTACCGGCCCGACGGCAATTGCCGTGCCTGCATGGTCCATATCGAGGGCGAACGGGTGCTGGCGGCCTCCTGCCTGCGCCAACCCACCGACGGCATGGTGGTGGACACCGAAGCCGAGCGTGCCAGCAAGGCGCGCGCGATGGTGATCGAGATGCTCGCCGCCGACCAGCCGGACCGGGCCACGGCCCATGACGGAGCATCGAAATTCTGGCAATGGGCTGATCGGGTGGGCGTGGATTCGAGCCGCTTTCCGGCCCGCGACGCCACACCGGACGCCGATTCAAGCCACGCCGCGATGGCGGTCAATCTCGACGCCTGCATCCATTGCAATCTTTGTGTGCGGGCGTGCCGCGAGGTCCAGTCGAACGATGTGATCGGCATGGCCATGCGCGGCGCGGAATCGAAGATCGTGTTCGACTTCGACGACCCCATGGGCCGGTCGAGCTGCGTGGCCTGCGGCGAATGCGTCCAGATATGCCCGACCGGCGCGCTGCTGCCCGCGAGCATGGTCGATGCCGCCGGGGTCGGGGTCGAGAAGGCCGACGAGACCGTGGACAGCGTCTGCCCCTTCTGCGGGGTCGGCTGCCAGATCACCTATCATCTCAAGGACGGCAAGATTCAGAAGGTCGACGGCCGCGACGGCCCGGCCAACGAGCAACGGCTGTGCGTCAAGGGCCGCTTCGGGCTCGACTATGTGCACCACCCCCACCGCCTGACCACGCCGCTGATCCGCAAGGACGGCGTCGGCAAGCGCTGGGACGACCAGGTCGACCCGGCCGACCCCTCGACCCATTTTCGCGAGGCCAGCTGGGACGAGGCCCTCGACGTGGCTGCAGCGGGATTGACCCGCACGCGCGACGAATATGGCGGCCAGGCCGTCGCCGGGTTCGGCTCGGCCAAGGGCTCGAACGAAGAGGCGTATCTGTTTCAGAAGCTGATCCGCGCCGGGTTCCGCACCAACAATGTCGATCACTGCACCCGCTTGTGCCATGCCAGCTCGGTCGCGGCCCTGATGGAGACTATCGGCTCCGGCGCGGTCACCGCGCCGTTTACCGCTGCCCAGGACGCCGACTGCATCATCGTCATCGGCG
>JAQCFD010000325.1 GCA_027618305.1 Pseudomonadota bacterium | reverse complement strand
ATGTGGTGCTCGGGCTTGATGCCGTCGTCGACGAAGAATTGACCTATCGAAAAGCCGGCTTCTTCCGAACTCATCGCAGTTACAGGTTCGGTGGCGTCCCCAACCTCTCGAAGGCAAGTAGCGACACGGATGATCTGACAGTGATCGGCCCCGAACACATCGCCGCGCTCAACAGCTTCGACACCGAGTATTTCCCGTCAACGCGGGAGCGCTATCTGGGCGCCTGGCTTTCGACCCCCGGCCATCTCGGCGTGGCGGCGATCTTGAACGGTGACATCCAGGGCTACGGCGTGATCCGCCCCTGCCGCGAAGGACACAAGATCGGGCCGCTGTTTGCCGATGATGCGGCAATGGCCGAACGCCTGATCGCCAAACTCGTGGCGGACGCCGGTGCCGAACAGGTCTATCTGGACCCGCCTTTCGCCAACGATGACGCGATCGAACTGTGCGAGAAACTGGGTCTGGAGAAGGTGTTCGGAACCCTGCGCATGTATCGCGGCCTCGCGCCGCAGATGCGCTTTCCCGGCATCTTCGGACTCACCAGTTTCGAGCTGGGATAAACGCCCGCAATTCTGGACTTGGTGAATATCCGCGGGTAGGCTCCAAGCAACTCAAAGCGTGGTCCTGTCGGCCACGATCGGCGGGCGTTTCATGCATATGAATTTGCATATGAATCGCGGCTTCCGACTGGACAGCAGGCAAACCTGCAACCCACTATTGGGCCAACGATAACAAACGTATTTCGACCTCAGGGGGAATTCCATGGCGAAACAAACCAAAGTCATCATTTCGTGCGCCATTACGGGCGCCATTCACACGCCGACCATGTCGGACCATCTGCCGATCACGCCGGATGAGATCGCACAGGCCTCCATCGAGGCCGCCGAAGCCGGCGCATCCATCATCCATCTTCATGCCCGTGATCCGGAGAACGGCAAGCCGACGCCGGATCCCGACGTGTTCATGCAGTTCCTGCCCCGCATCAAGCAGAACACCGACGCGGTGGTGAACATCACCACCGGCGGTGGCCTCGGGATGACCGTGGACGAGCGCATCGCGGCGGCCGTGGTCGCCGAACCCGAAGTCACCTCGTTCAACATGGGTTCGATGAACTTCGGCATCTTCGGCCTGGCCGGGCGCTACGACAAATGGAAGTACGACTGGGAGAAGCCGTATCTGGAGATGACCGACGATTTCATCTTCACCAACACCTTCAAGCAGATGGAATACATCATCACCGAGCTGCACGATAAGCGCGGGGTGAAGTTCGAGCATGAGTGCTACGACGTCAGCCATCTCTACAACACGGCTTACTGGTACAATCAGGGCCGCCTGAAGGGCCCGATCTTCCTGCAGTTCATCTTCGGCATCATGGGCGGCATCGGCGCCGACCTGGCCCACCTGATGCATATGAAGGAGACCGCCGACAAGCTGTTCGGCGACGACTATGTCTTCTCCGTGCTGGGCGCGGGCCGTCACCAGATGAACTTCGTCACCCAGTCGGCCCTTCTGGGCGGCAGCGTGCGCGTCGGCCTGGAAGATTCCCTCTACATCGGCAAGGGCAAGCTGGCAGAATCCAATGCCCAGCAGGTCGCCAAGATCCGCCGGATCGTCGAGGACCTGTCCCTGGAAGTCGCAACGCCCGACGAAGCCCGTGAGATCCTCGATCTCAAGGGCGGCGACATGGTGAAGTTCTAGCTTCAAACCGGAACATCATCGAAACCGGGTCATAAAAATCAACGTGCCACGCGGGCCTGCCCGCGTGGCACATCCGGTCACAGACCCCGGAGGTTCCGGGAGGAGAGAAACATGGCGAACAACCCTATCGACGGCTTCACCCTCACCAAGAATGACTTCAAGTTCATCGGTAAAGACCTGCAACGGCCCGAATGCATCCTGGCCGAAAAGAACGGCACCCTCTGGTCGGCCGACGCCCGTGGCGGCGTGGTCAAGATCAGCCCCGACGGCAGCCAGGAAATTATCACCCAGTCCCATGATGCCGACGCGTTCGAATCCACCAGCGATGAGTCGACGAAATTCATCGACGGCACCCTGCCCAACGGGCTGGCTTTCGCCAGCAACGGCGACATCCTGATTTCCAACTTCGGAACAGACTGCCTGGAGCGGATGACGCGCACAGGCGAGACCGAGGTGATGTTCGATTCGGTCGACGGCGAGGAAATCGGCAAGGTCAATTTCGTCGCCCGCGACAGCAAGGACCGCATCTGGATCACCGTCTCGACGATGCTCCATGACTGGCCGAAGGCGATCAGCCCCGACATCATCGACGGCCGCATCCTGCTCTATGAAGAGGGCAAGGGCGTGCGGATCGTGACCGACGACGTGCATTTCTCCAACGAGTGCAAGCTCGATGCGAACGAGGAATGGCTCTATGTGGTCCAGACCTGCGGTCGCAACATCGCGCGCTACAAGATCGCCGATGACGGCAGCCTCGGCCCCAAGGAAATCTACGGGCCCACGGACCACGGCCGCCTGATCGACGGCATCGCCTTCGACAGCTTCGGCAATCTCTGGGGCACCCATGTGATGAATGACGGCATCTTCGCCATCAAGCCGGATGGCGATCTGCACATCATCTTCGACGATTCCAACCCCGAAGAGGTCGCCAAGCTCGATGCGGCCTTCCAGAAGAGCGAAGTCACCGCGGAGCTGTTGCTCGAATGCGGCGGCGATATCGCCAAATGGTGCGCTTCCGTTACCTTCGGCGGACCGGACCTGAAGACGGTCTATGTGGGCAGCCTGCGGGCAACCAACCTGCCCTACTTCACTTCACCTGTGGCCGGCCTGCCGATGGTCCACTGGAACGAGACCTTCTAGGGAACCAACCAACACCCCTCATGCTGAGCCTGTCGAAGCATGAGCCTTACAAAGCGCCTCGCCCTACGACAAGCTCAGGGGGAGGCGTTTTTTGTTACCCATTGAA
>JAQCFD010000023.1 GCA_027618305.1 Pseudomonadota bacterium | reverse complement strand
ATGTAGAAGCTGTCGCGTTCTTGCAGGAACGCCCATTCGCGAGGACCCAACCCTTTTCCCTCACCTTCCATGCGGGCATAGCTTGCACGGCTGCCGGCATCCTCCTGGAGGGCTTTGACGGCGGGCGTGAAGGCGATGTCGGCGAAGCTCTGGATGGTCATGCTGTGATTCCTTCCGGGCAGAGGCCGGTCCCGGACGTCGCCGGGACCGGTGTAGGCGACAATCAGGCTGCGGTGCGCAATTCGATCTTGGGGAAATCGATATCGACCTGGGCGGCCTTGCCGATCAGGTTGGTGAACAGGTTCAGCGCCACATGGGTGATGATCTCGACGACTTCCGCGTCGTCGTGGCCCGCAGCCCGCACGGCGTCGAGCTCGGCGCTTGTTACGTCGCCCGTGTTCTCGACCAGCGCCCGGGTGAAGACCAGGGCCGCGGCGGCCTTTGCATCCGATGAGGTGCCGCTGCGATTGGCCAGCATCTCGTCATTGTCGAGCCCGGCCTTGCGGCCGAGTGCGGTATGGGCGGAGACGCAGTATTGACAGGCATTCTGCTCGGCAACCGCCAGGGCGATTCGCTCGCGGGTGAGCGGGTCGAGGGCGCCGTCATGGGCCACCGAGAAGATGCCGAGAAATCCATTGAGGGCCGCGGGCGAGTTGGCCAAGACACGGATGAAGTTCGGCACGACGCCGAGAGATTCCTGCACCGATTGAAGGAGCTCTCCGGTACGGCCGGTGGCGGTCTGAGGATCGATCTGGGGAATGCGGGACATGGGCTTTTCCTTGCCTTGATGGTGCCGGGACGTGATGTCCGTGGCGTTGCCCAGTAGATACGGACTCACGCATGTAGAAATAATACGGAAAATATGGAATAAATTATTCAGTAAAGTGGAATAGTAAGGCCGAAGATGGATCGTCTGCGCGAGATGGAAGTGTTCGTCGCGGTCGTCGAGGCGGGCAGCTTCGTCGGCGCCGCCGCCCGTCTGGGGGCCTCACCGCCGGCCATCACCCGCGCGGTCGTGTCCCTGGAAGACCGGCTTGGCGTCCGCCTGCTCATCCGCACCACCCGCGCCCTGCGTCTGACGGATGCGGGGGCGCGTTTTGTCGAACATGCGCGCCGCCTGCTCGGCGACATCGACGACGCCGAACGCGACGCGCTGGGGGAGACCGGCGAACCTTCAGGCCACCTGACCCTGACGGCGTCGCTCACATTCGGGCGTATGGTCCTGGCGCCGATCGTTACGGCGTTTCTGGCGACGCATCCGAAGGTCACGGCATCGGTGCGGCTGCATGATCGGGTTGTCGATCTGCTCGACGAGGGCATTGATGTGGCCGTCCGGATCGCCGAGCTGGCGGACTCGAGCCTCATCGCGCGGCGCGTCGGCGAGGTGCGTCGCCTGCTGGTCGCCAGCCCTGACTATCTGGTGAAACACGGTACCCCGGAGTCCCCGGCGCAACTCAGGGATCATGCGATGATTGCGTTTACCGGGCTGATGCCCGGGCACGAGTGGCGCTACGCGGAGGGTGGACGCACAAGGACGGTGGCCATTGCGCCGCGGCTGGAGATCAATGATGGGCTTGCGGCCCTTGCTGCGGCAGAGGCCGGGGAGGGGATTACGCCAGCCCTGTCCTACGTGATCGCCGACGCGGTGGCGGCCGGCCGGCTGGTGCCGGTCCTCGATGCCTGGGCGCCGTTACCCACACCGGTACATCTGGTCCACCAGCAGGGCCGGCTGGTGCCGCCGAAAATCCGTGCCTTCATGGACTTCGCAGCACCGCGGCTGACGACGGCGCTGGGAGATATTGTGTTGGGGTCGGATTGAGGTCAGCGAAGACGCGCTGTCGAACCCTGTTGATCGTTTGAACCAGGGTGCCGGTTAGCCCGGCATCCGCGGAAATCCCTTCAAATTCTGGTCGATCGGGGTGGATTCAATCTTGCTGTCCAGGAAGACGTTGACGGACGGCCTGACTTCGGATGTCTGGTCGAGCACGCCGGCCCGGATGCTCGTGACCTTCGGGCGGCCGCTGTTCTGACCAAATAGTTGCGACCCACAGTCGGGACAGAAATGCTTCTCGATGTCTGAGCCGCTATCGGCCTTGTGCTTATAGATTTTTGGTGTGCCGGTGACGTGGACCGCGTCTTCGTCGACCATGACAAGCGTGCCATAGGCCGCGCCAGTGGCCGCCCGACAATCGCTGCAATGGCAATTGGCCACCCGTATAATTTCGGTATCCGCGCTGAAACTGATGTTTCCGCACAGGCATTTTCCGGAAAGCTTTGGCATTATTTGGTCCTGACCAGTTTCAATAGTTTCGCGGTTGCCCCGGTGCACCTCAGTCGTAAAACGCGATGGTCCGGGTCTCGATCGACTGGCGGGGTGCTGCGTCGGCCGGGCTCGTCGGGTCGTCGAAGGCGGTATGCGCCGTCCAGCGGGCCCGGTCGGTCTCGGTGTCATAGCATTTGAGCAGGATCAGCTCGTCGGGCTCCATGCGCGGGAAATAAACCCAGCGGTGGTCCGGGTTGTACTTGGTGCGGTGAATCTCGCCGACCCGGTCGTCATACTTCAGATCCATCAGGATCATGTCCCCCTCGGCGATCGACTGGGCATCGCAGATGCCCAAAGGTGCCTCTTCGACGTTACCGCTGATTGAGCGCCAGACATTTACATAGACGTAGCGTTTCTTGAGGGCGGCTTCGGCCTCGTCCGGCGGCAGGAGGTCGCGCACCCGTTGGGGGCCGGACTTGTCCGTGTAGTCGTTATGGACGACCCGCACGGGCTCGCGCAGTTTTTTGGCGGTCCGCATCTCCTCGTCGGCGACCCGCAGGGTGTGGTCGAAGACGATGACCCGCGAAGCGCCGGTCGCGGCGGCGACGATCTTCTCGACCTCAGGATTGTAGACCGTCTCGATCTGGTCTGAATCGAGGAAGTCGGTGACCGCGGTCGGCCGGTTGTGGAATTCGAAGCCGTTCCCGTCGAGAGTTAGCTCGCTCGCAACACTGCGCCCGTCATAGATAGGCACCGTGCGGTGATCGGGCGTTTCGTCGCGCCGGTTGGACTCGCCGTAGGGCGAGATATAGGTCACCGGCTTGATGCCGTTGTCGACCACGTAATTCACCGAGGCTTCGATGAAGGGGAGGTCCTGATTGTCGTATGCGGGCTGCGCCATGGGACGTCTCGCGAGTGGTTTTGCGGTTGCGGGTATCAAATAGGTTCCGATGGCCGCCTGTCGAGGAGATTTTCGCGGCGCGGTCGGATATGGGGCTTTTCATGGCCATTATCGGGCCTTGCGGCTAAACCTTTTGCCATGGAAACGATGCGCGAAGAGACGGATGTCCTGATCGCCGGCGGCGGGCCGGTCGGCCTGATGGTCGCGCTCGAACTGGCGCGGTTCGGCGCCCGGGTGATCCTGGTCAATGACGGCACGCAGACCGCGCTGCATCCCAAGGCGAACGCGATCAACGCCCGCTCCATGGAGCATCTGCGTCGCCACGGCATCGGACCGGCTCTGCGCGCTGCGGCATTGCCGACCGATTATCCGACCGACGTCGTCTACGTCACCCGGCTGACCGGCCGCGAGCTGGCCCGCCTGAACTTGCCAGCCAGCGCCGACGCCGTGGCCGAGGCGCGCGACGGGGCGAGCCCCTACGACTGCGCCGAGCCGCCGCATCGCTGCTCGCAGATCTATCTCGAGGCGATTCTGCGCGAGGCCGCGCTGGCCCGGCCAACCATCGATCTGCGTTTCGGGCACAGGCTGGAGGCGTTCCGCCGCGAAGTTGGGCGGGCCGTGGCCGTCGTCCGCGATGTCGAATCCGACAACACATACGAGGTGTCCGCGGCCCATCTGGTGGGTGCGGACGGCGGGCGCAGCACGGTTCGCCGCCAGCTCGGCATCCGCTATCTGGGCGATGGCGGCGTCGCGCGGGAGATGATGGGCGGCGCGATGATGGCGACCCTGTTCCGCGCGCCGCGCGATTCCGGGTGGCTGTCGATCAATCCGGCCTGGCAATATTGGGTGGTCGCCGCCGATCTGCGGGCGGTCCTGATCACCGTCGACGGCGCCGACCAGTTCGTGCTGCTGACGCGGATCCCCGATGACGTCGACCCCGAGACCATCGATGACCGTGCGCTGATCGACCAGGCGGCGGGCCGACCTGTCGATGCGGAGATTATCCTGCGCCAGCCCTGGACGGCCGGGCATGAGTTGCTGGCGGAATCCTTTGGCGGCGATCGGGTCTGGCTGGTGGGCGACGCCGCTCATCTGTTCACGCCGACCGGCGGGCTGGGCATGAATACGGGCCTCGATGATGCGGTCAATCTCGCCTGGAAACTCGCCGGCGATGTGCAGGGCTGGGGCGGGCCGAATTTGATGGCGACCTATGAGGCCGACCGACGGCCCGTCGGCGCGCGCAACCTGGCGTTCGCCCGCAGCTTTGCCGAATCGATCGGCACATTCACGGTCGATCCCTGTGTCGAGGCAGAGACGCCTGCGGGCGAGGCGGAACGCGCGCGGCTCGGCGCCCATCTGGCCAATCACAGCGCGCGCGAGTTTGTCGTGCCCGGAATTGCGCTCGGTGTACGATACGAAGGATCGGCTCTCGTCGCGCCGGATGGATCGCCGGAAGTTCCCGACGATGCCCACGACTATATCCCCACCGCGCGCCCCGGGCACCGCGCGCCCCATGTCTGGCTCGACAATGGGGAGGCCCTGTGCGACCGGCTTGTGGATGGTTTCACCCTGCTACGGACAGATACTTCGCTCGACCCGTCAGCTCTGATTGACGCGGCCGATCATGTGGGCCTGCCTCTGGAGCTTCTCGATCTCGACGCGGGCGCCGTGCGCGACCGCTACCAGGCGGCGCTCGTTCTGATCTTTCCCGACGGCCATGTGGCCTGGCGCGGCGATGCGCTGCCCGACGATTGCGCGGGCCTGATCGATCGGGTTCGGGGCGCCTGAGGTTGAGCCCCTAGTGCGCTGCGCTCGGCCGCGCCTTAACCGCGTCGAACCAGCGCTGTGCGTGCGCGGCGTCCTCGGGCAGGGTGAGTTTCAGCCAGCCGGCGAACTCGACGGCGACAAAGGCCATGATGTCGGCGGCAGAGAAGGCGTCGCCGGCGAGATACTCCCGATCCGCAAGTGTCCCGTCGAGCAGCTCGAAAAAATGCCCGACGCGCAGCTTGCCACGTTCGGCCAGTTCGGGGATTTGCGCGTAGTTGTGGGGGCCGGTAAGCGCCCGGTTGGCCAGGCGTTTGGCGGCGTTGCGCAAGCTCTCGCCGACGGCGAGGAAGCCTTCCTGTTCGGCCCGCCAGACCCAGTCCGCGACGGCGGCCTTTTCGTCCGCGTCGCGGCCCAGCAGCACCGGCTCGGGGTGGGTTTCCTCGAGATAGCGCCAGCAGCCCTGGCTGGAGAAGAAGCGCTTTCCAGCATCGGTTTCGAGCACGGGGACTGTGCAGAACGGGTTGATGGCGCGGAATGCGTCGCCCATCTGTTCCTGTTCGCCCAGATTGATCTCGATAGTCTCGATCGCGTCGGTCAGGCCTTTCTCGGCGATGAACATGCGCACCAGGCGCGGGCTGGGCGAGGTCGCGCAATCATAGAATTTCATCGGTGTGTCCCTGTTGGAATATCGCAGCCCGAGCTTAGGCGTAACCGGGTGGCGGGTTCAATCGGCGCGCGTCATTCGCTGACGGGCCAGTGGTCGTCGACCCGCACGGCTTCGTCTTCGCCGGGCCAGGGGGGCATGGTGGACAGTACAAACCGAAGCGGTTCGCCGCCGGTGGTGCGGAACTGGAAATGGGTGCCGAGCGGGATGGTCAGCGCGATGCCGGCCGAGACAGGGGTCACCTCTTCGCGGCCGTCAAACGAACGCCAGACTTCGCCGTCACCCGACAGGACGTACCAGATTTCCTCGACGGTGCGATGGCGCACGGCAAGGGACGTCGCGCCGACCGGCAGGGTGCAGTGTGCAAAGGTACCGCCCGGCCGCGCGCCCATCACGCGGATCTCCGACCCGTCCGGCGCGATGGCGTCGACCTCCGGTCCGAGTTGTACCGTCTTGAATGTCATGGCGCGTTCTTCCGGTTAATGGCCTGCGCACCGAGATGAGCAGCAGCTCACCAGGGGCGTCAAGTAACACCGTGGGGGAGTGCGCGGAGGGCTAGGCGCCGCCGATCGTGTTCTGCAGTGCGCGATCAAATCTCTGCAGTTCGAGTTCGGTCTTGCCGCCGTCCGTGGTGCCGGTCCCGGCACAGGCGCTCAGCGCCAACAAGGAGAACAGGGTCACGCCGAGCAGGAGCGTTCGGCGGGTGTTCGGGTTTTGCATCGTCGGGTTTTTCATCATGGGCAATAGGTGGGGCGCGGCGTGCGTTAAGGCCAACCACAGGTTTGTGAACTTGCCGGATCACGTCAGATCGAACCGCACCGACCTGTGACACGCCGGAATGCCTGTGTTTCTGGCCGGATACACGCATTATAACAAAAACACTATGGACTTTGAAATTAAACGACGTATTTTAATGTGGAATATGTATAAACACAATAATTAAGTGTTAAATTATGGATAATCTGCCGCTCTTCTTCCGCCTTCGTGCGCGCCCCGTCCTGCTGGTTGGCGCCGGTGAACCCGCTGTCGCGAAGGCCCGCCTGCTCCTCGCGGCGGACGCCGACCTCCGCGTCGTCGCGCCCCGTGGCCTGGACGCGTTCGATGAATGGTCGCAAGAGGGGGCTGTGGATTGGGCGCGACGCGCCTTCGAGGCTGACGATGTCACTGGCATGACCCTGGTGATTGGCGCGACCGGTGATCACGACGTCGACGCGGCTGTGGCCGCTGCGGCCCGTGCTGCTGCAATCCCGGTCAACATAGTCGACCGTCCGGAGCTCTCGTCGTTCATCGTCCCGTCGATCGTCGACCGGTCGCCCGTCACCATCGGCATCTCCACCAACGGCACGTCACCGGTTCTGGCGCGGCGCCTGCGCGAACAGATCGAGACGCTATTGCCCGCCAACCTCGGTCGGCTGGCGCGCTTTCTCGACAGTTTCCGGAGCGCGGTAAAGGCGAAGTTCGACAGTTTCGATGCCCGCCGCCGGCTGTGGGAGGAGATCGTCGACGGCCCGATCGCCCGCGACGTGCTCGCAGGCCGCGAGACCGACGCGCGTGAGGCGATGCTGTCGCGTATCAACCGGCGACGTTCGGACGAACCGGCAAACGGCCATGTCGACATCGTCGGCGCGGGGCCGGGCGACCCGGAACTTCTGACCATCAAGGCCTTGCGCGCGCTGCAGGACGCAGATCTGGTGGTCTATGACCGCCTCATCGGCGAGGGAATACTCGATCTTGTGCGCCGCGACGCCGAACGTATCTATGTCGGCAAGGCGCGCTCCAATCATTCCGTGCCCCAGGATCAGATCAACGCGTTGCTTGTCACCCATGCGCGGGCCGGGCGCCGCGTGGTCCGCCTGAAGGGGGGCGATCCTTTCATCTTCGGTCGCGGCGGTGAAGAGCTCGAGCGGCTGCGTGCGGCGGGAATCAGCACCGCCGTCATCCCCGGTATCACCGCGGCCACCGGCTGTGCGGCCTCGGCCGGGCTGCCGCTGACCCATCGCGATCATGCGTCTGCGGTGACCTTCGTGACCGGGCATGGCGTCGACGGAGACCCCGATGTGGACTGGGCGTCCCTGGCCCGACCGCGCCACACGTTGGTCGTCTATATGGGCGTGTCGCGGGCCGGCCATCTCGCCGCCCAGCTGATCGGCCATGGCCGCGCACGCGAAACGCCGATCGCCATTATTGAAAACGGCACACGCGCGGATGAGCGGGTCATTGTCGGCACATTGGAGACGGTCTCGTCGCTGGTACAAACCGCGAAAGTTGGCGCTCCCGCGTTGATCGTGATTGGCGAGGTGGCGGCGCTGGCCGATGCCGCGCGCGATCTTGCGCTGAATATTGCAGGCCCCGCCACGGCCCCGTCGCAACTGCCTGCGGCTGCCAGCGCCCTTTAGGAGAATAGTTGAATGACACAGCAAGTAATTTCGGCAAATCGGCTGGGCGACGGGATCGTCGTCTACCTGGCCCCGGACAACAGCTGGGCCGAACGGATTTCCGGCAGCGTGATTGCGCCGGACGAGGCGACCGCGGACGCGATGCTCGCGCAGGCGAAGCAGGCCGTGCAGGACCGGCTCATCGTCGATCCCTATCTGATCGACGTGGCCGAGGTGGATGGCGAAGTCCGGCCCACCAAATACCGGGAATTCATTCGCGCAACCGGCCCCAGTGTCCGGCCCGATCTGAGCAAACAGAAATACGTGCCCGAAACGGGCGCACAGGAGTAACAGCCGTATGTATATCTATGATGAAATCGACCAGACCCTGGTCGACCAGCGGGTCAATCAGTTCCGCGACCAGGTCCGCCGCCGCATCGCCGGGGAATTGAGCGAGGACGAATTCAAGCCACTCCGCCTGATGAACGGCGTGTATCTCCAGCTGCATGCCTACATGCTGCGTGTCGCCATTCCCTACGGCACGCTCTCGGCCGAACAGATGCGAAAGCTGGCCTGGATTGCGCGCAAGTATGACCGCGGCTATGGCCACTTCACGACCCGCCAGAACCTGCAATACAACTGGCCGAAGCTCGAAGAGCTTCCCGACCTCCTGGCGGAATTGGCCAGTGTGCAAATGCATGCGCTGCAGACCAGCGGCAATTGCATCCGCAATGTCACCGCCGATCAGTATGCCGGCGTCGCCGCGGACGAGGTCATCGACCCGCGTATTCATGCGGAAATCATCCGGCAATGGTCGACCTTGCACCCGGAATTCACGTTCCTGCCGCGCAAGTTCAAGATCGCCGTGACGGGCGCGGAGACCGACCGCGCCGCGGTGAAGGTCCATGATATCGGCCTGATCGCGAAGCGGAATGCGGCCGGCGAGCTGGGTTTTGAAGTCATCGTCGGCGGTGGACTGGGCCGGACCCCGATGGTCGGGCCGTCGATCCGAGACTTCCTGCCTGAGCGTCACCTGCTGTCCTATCTGGAGGCTGTTCTGCGGGTCTACAACCAGCTTGGCCGTCGGGACAACATGTACAAGGCGCGGGTCAAGATCCTGGTTCATGAGACCGGTGCGGCAAAATTCACAGAAATGGTGGACCGCGAATGGGCGCAGATCCGCGATACGGCGGTGGAGCTGCCGGCCGGTGAACGTGAACGAATCGCGGCTTTCTTCAATCCGCCGCTTTACGACAAGGCCAACAATGCCGCCGAATCTCTGAGAGGCCACATCGCGGGAGACAAGGATTTTGCCCATTGGGTCGACACCAACGTCGCGCCACACAAGGCCGACGGCTACGCCATCGTGAATATCTCCCTGAAACCGATCGGCGGGGTCCCGGGTGACGCCTCGGCGGAGCAGATGGATGCCGTCGCCGCACTGGCGGAGCGTTTCAGTTTCTCGGAGATCCGGGTGACCCACGAGCAGAATCTCGTGCTGCCCCATGTGCGCCAGGACGAGCTGTACGCGGTCTGGCAGACCCTGAAGGCCTATGATCTGCACACCCCGAATCTGGGCCTGGTCAGCGATATGATCGCCTGCCCCGGGATGGATTATTGCGCGCTGGCCAATGCCCGCTCGATCCCGCTGGCCCAGGAGATCAGCGAGCGGTTCTCGGATCTCGACCGGCAGCATGATATCGGCGAGCTTAAGCTCAAAATATCAGGCTGCATCAATGCCTGCGGCCATCACCATGTGGGGCACATCGGCATTCTCGGCGTCGACCGGAAAGGCGAGGAGTATTACCAGATTACCCTCGGCGGCAGCGGTGCGGAGGATGCAACCCTCGGTGACATCGTCGGGCCGGCCTTGCCGTACGACGAGGTGGTTGATGCGATCGAGACGCTGGTCGATGCCTATCTCAACGTACGTCGCGATGGCGAACGTTTTCTCGATACCTACCGTCGGCTCGGTGCCGATCCGTTCAAGGAGGCCCTCTATGGCGCTCATTAGAGATCGTGAATTGTCCGAGGACAGTTGGCTCTACATCGATGACGGTGCGCCCATTCCCGCCGACGGCGGCGTGATCGTGTCGCTCGAACGCTGGCAGGCCGAACGAGAACAGCTGTCCGGTCGCAACGCTCCCATTGGCGTGCGGCTCGACAGCAATACCCATGCCGAGAGTCTTGCCGCGGATGTCGATCGGCTGGACCTGATCGCCGTGCCGTTCGATCAGTTCAGGGATGGCCGGGGCTATTCAACCGCCCGTTTGTTACGCGAACGGTTCGGCTACACCGGCGAGCTGCGTGCGGTTGGCAATATCCTGCGCGACCAGCTGGCGTTTCTAGAGCGTTGCGGGTTCGACAGCTTCGAGTATGCGGGTCGCACGGATGCAGCCGTGGCTCTCAAGGCATTCGACGAAATCGGCGTTGTCTACCAGACCGCAACGGACCGTCGCCAATCGGCGGCGGCGGCGCGCAACCACCCCTCGCGCGCCTTCTCGAACGGGACGAGCGGCTAGGTCATGCGCGGCGAGTCCGAGACACCGTCGCAATCTCACAACGCGGCCCATATGCGGGCCGCGCGGTTGATGAATCTGGTGCCCGACGGTGCGGGTGACAAGGTTCTGCTGGCGGCGATCGAAGATGTGTTCCCGTTCCGTGTCGCCGCGCTTTCGTCGTTCGGGGCGGAGTCGGCTGTGGTCCTGCATATGATCGCGGCGATCGATCCCGCGACCCCGGTGATCTTTCTCGATTCCGGCCAACTGTTTGCCCAGACCCTCCAGTACCAGCGCGAGCTGTCCGACCGTCTGGGGCTGACCAATGTTCGTGTGCAGCACCCGGACACGCAGGATATCGCGAAGGCGGACCCGGACGGGATGCTTTGGAAGTCCGACCCGGAGGCATGTTGCCGGCTGCGCAAGGTGATGCCGATGGAGCGCTCGCTCGAAGGGTTTGATGCCTGGATCACAGGCCGCAAGCGGTTTCAGGGCGGCCGCCGTGTTACGCTGCCGGTCGTCGAGGTTGAGAACAAGCGCGTGAAGATCAATCCGCTGGCGGGCTGGTTGCCCGACGACGTGGAAGCCTATTTCGAAACCCACGACCTGCCGCGCCATCCGTTGTGGGAGTTCGGCTACCTGTCAATTGGCTGCCATCCGTGCACGCGCCCGGTCGCCGCGGGCGAAGACCCGCGCGCCGGCCGCTGGGACGGTCTGGACAAGACCGAGTGCGGCATCCACGGAAACCCGTGGGGTTGATGCGAACCCGGAATGCAAAACCGGCGCCTGAGGGGCGCCGGGTTCGTTTTGGGTTCGGGATCCTGGCCTACTCGGGGATCGGCAGCGGCTGATCGTTCTCCGGAATGTTCCAGGCGCGCTGGACCGCCGGGCGGTCGAGCATGGTCATGTACCAGCGCCGCACGTTCGGATATTCGTTCAGGTCGATTTCCTGCCAGTTGTGGCGCGCGGCCCACGGCCAGCACGCCATGTCTGCGATCGAATATTCGTCGACGATGAAGTCGCGGCCTTCGAGGCGCTTGTTGAGCACACCGTAGAGGCGGCGTGCCTCTTCTTCATAGCGCTTGCGGGCATATTCCGACGCGTCGGGATTGTATTTCGTGAAGTGGTGGACCTGACCCAGGATCGGGCCATAGCCACCCATCTGCCACATCAGCCATTCCATCGTGCGCCAATAGGCATCACGGTCCTTGGTGTTGAGAAACTTGCCGGTCTTCTCGGCGAGGTACAGCAGGATCGCGCCCGTCTCGAACAGCGGATAGTCATTGTTGTCGTGGTCTACGATCGCCGGAATCTTGTTGTTCGGGCTGATCTTCAGGAAGTTCGGATCAAACTGCTCGTCCTTGGCAATGTTGATGGGACAGACCGTGTAGTCGAGTCCGGTTTCCTCGAGCATGATCGCGACCTTGCGGCCGTTCGGGGTAAACCATGTGTAAAAGTCGATCATTGCGGATCTCTCTTCCTGTCTTCGGTTGTGTGAGCGCGAACCTATGGACCGCGGGAAAGACGGTCAATCGTCGGATTTTCACAAGTTTTGTGCGTTAAGCGGGGCGTTTCCAGATGATGAACTGGCGCGTGACCCCGTCCGGGCCGAGACCGGAGAACACCATTTTGCCACCGTCTTTCGTGATCTCGCGAGACAACGACATGCCGACCATGTTCGGGTCCAGCGCATGCTGCAGCGTATGGGTGACCGTGTCGTCCTTGAGTTTCCAGGTGCCGGAATAGTTGAAATAGCTCGAGAAAGCCTCTGCGCGCTCGTCGTCGCTCGGCCGGTCGGCCGGCAGAAACCGATCCGCGAAATGGGTGATCGCTGACATGAATCCGTCCGGCGTGTACATGATCATGCCGTCGGCGTCGCGCCCCATCGGGTGGCTTCGCGTTCCGTCCTCGCTCTCGGCGTACATCTCGTCCAAGACCCAGGCGCCCACGAGATCGCTGTCACTTATTGCCATTATTCTTTCCCATACTCGTTCGACGCGGGAGCCTAGTGCCTTCGCTCGAAAGATTGAAGCAAATCTGTTGCCGGCTGCGTTGATACGTCCCGGCGGCTCAGGCAAAGTCGCTGGTGCCACAGCTTTGCACCCCGGAACCGTTCATATGAGGAACACGCCGTGCCCCACAATCTGATATCCCGGCCGCGTAAGGATACGCTGACCCTGACCGTGCTCGACACCGGTCGCCTCGCTGCCTGGCGCAAGGGGCTGACGGCCGCCCAACGCGGCTGGCTCGTGCAGACCGGGTTTTCGGGACGCCCGGGCGGTTGGGCCGTGCTGCCGACCCAGAAGGGCGCCGCGAACGGCGCGGTGTTCGTCACGGGTGCGGAGACGGACATGTGGTCGTGGTCCACGCTCGCAACGCAATTGCCGCAGGGCAGCTACCGGATCGCCGGGCGGCTCTCCCAGGCGATGGCGAACGACGCCGCGCTCGGCTGGGGTCTCGCTTCCTATGAATTCACCCGGTACCGGGTGGCGCGCATTTCCCGGCCGGATCTTGTTTGGCCCGCGGGTGCGGATCAATCCGCGATGGGACAGATGCTGGACGCGACGACCCTGCTGCGCGATCTGATCAACATCCCGGCCGAAGATCTCGGCCCGTCCGAGTTGACCGAAGAGGCACGAAAGGTCGGCCGTACATACAAGGCGCGTGTGCGCGTGATCGCGGGTGAGGCCCTGTTGAAGGCGAACTATCCGATGATCCACACGGTCGGCCGGGCCTCGGACGATGCGCCGCGACTGATCGACATGCGTTGGGGCACGAAGGGCCCGCGGGTGACCCTCGTCGGCAAGGGTGTCTGTTTCGACACCGGCGGACTCGACCTCAAGCCCGCGGCGGGCATGCTGCGCATGAAAAAGGATATGGGGGGTGCTGCCCATGCGCTCGCGCTCGGCCAGTTGATCATGGCGGCAAAACTGCCGGTGCGGCTGCGTGTGCTGATCGGGGCGGTGGAGAATGCGGTGGCTGGAAATGCCTACCGACCATGGGATGTGTTGCAAACCCGCAAGGGCATCACGGTCGAGAACGCGAACACCGACGCCGAGGGGCGCCTGGTGATGGGCGATTGCCTGGCGGAGGCCTGCCGCGAGAAGCCCGACATCCTGCTGGATTTTGCGACCCTGACGGGCGCGGCGCGCGTCGCGGTCGGCACTGGCCTGGCCGCGGTGTTTGCGAATGACGACAAACTCTACGCCGACCTGGAAAAGCACGGTGCGGCCACATCGGATCCCATGTGGCGATTGCCTTTGCACAAGCCATACCGCGCCCTGCTCGACAGCAAGGTGGCAGATATCTCCAGCGCCGGCGAAGGGCCGTTCGGCGGTGCCATTACGGCGGCGTTGTTCCTGCAGGAGTTCGTCGATGACGATGTGCCGTGGGCACATTTCGATATCATGGCCTGGAACACCGGCGATCAGCCGGGGCGTCCGACGGGGGGCGAGGCGCAGGGCCTGCGCGCGGCCTACGCGACAATCGCCTCACGGTTTGGGCGATAGTGCGCTGCTACGGTCTGGCGCTGGCGCGCGGCTACAGTTTGGGCGCTAGTGCGCCAGTGGTAATTCAGGTCTCGGGTGCACCCCCGGCCTCATAACGCGCGATTTCATCGGACAAGGCCTCGGCAAGCGGGGCGAGTTGGGCCGCGTATTTCAGGTGACGCCCGAGCCCGGCGGTATTGATCGGACGACGGACCTGCGCATAGCTGGCGGTCTTAATAAACCGTCGGTTCTTGTCGAACGCCAAACAGGCATCATCCCAGGGGAGGTCGCAGAAGTCGAGCAGTGCCGCGACCGTTTTCTCCGGATCCGCGACCAGATCGTCGTAGCGCAAATCGAAACGCGGCTGGTCGAGGGTCTCCTCCCAGAAATCCATCTGCGCATGGTAGTGGCGGTAATAGTCGGCGAGGCTTTCGATGTCCTGGGCGAACCTGTTTTCGGTCTGGAAGTTTCGAAACAAACAGGACAGGCAGACATCAAGTGGATGCCGACGGCAATGAACGATGCGGGCATCGGGGAAGGCTTGCCAGATGAACCCCAGATGCTCGAAATTGACCGGCATCTTGTCGGTCACATAACGCGCGTCAGGGGATAAATTCTCAAGAACCGAGATATACGATTCGGCGACAGCGTCCAGTTCCGCCGAGGTTGCCCTGCTGAGGGAGGCGGGATATCCCGATATCTTTCGGGTCGCGAACTGGATATCGGTGAGCTCGCCGCCCCCCGCGACGTCGGGATGGCTGTCCAGGATTTGTTCGACGAGCGTGGTGCCGGATCGGGGCATGCCGACAATGAAGAGCGGTCGTGTCGTTCGGACCGACGCTCGGGAGAGCCTGAGCAGGTTTTCGGGGGAGAATGTATCCCGATAGGCAGCGAACCTTGCCCCGGTCTCGATGCGGTCGTAAGTCGCCTTCGATTCGAGATTCGCGGCCTGGCAGAGCTCGAATGCGCGTGAATACTCCCCCTGTCTGTCCAGGAGCCCGGCCAGCATGAACAACAGGCCCCGGCGTTCGAAGGTGCTGGAACTATTGTGGTTTACGCAGGCCTCGATGAGCGCCAAGACCCGTTCGATGGGGAGTACTGGTTCGCTCTGATTGAGCGCAACCTGGCCGCACACGCGTGCAAGTTCAGGTGTCTGTGTGCCCGATTCAAGGAGCGGCAGGAGCAACGCGGCTGCAGCGCGATTGTCACCGGACCGGTCGAGGATACCCGCCTTGGCGCAGATTGCGTCAAGGTCATCGGGTGCCTGGACAAGGACTTTTTCGATTACGCCAAGCGCTTCATCGAACGCGCCGTTCGCGCGCAGGGTTTCCGCGAATATTCGGGCCACCTGGGCGTTCTCTCCCGCGGCCTCGTAGGCGGGGCGCATGAATTCGACGGCGTCATCATGGTTGCCCGAACGATTGATGAGCGTGGCGATATTAACCCGTGTACGCATGTCATCGGGTGCGAGCGCGATGGCTGCCCGATATCCTTCGAACGCCTTTTCGGGGTTGCCGGAAAGATAGTACGCATCGCCGAGCGCGGACATGATATCCGCCCGCTTGGGTGCAAGACGTGCCGCCTTTGTCTGGAAAGTGATGGCGTCGGCATAATTGCTCTGCGCAAGGCAGGTGCGCCCGAGACTGTAAAGTATGTCCGGGTTGTCGGGGGTTTGCCGCAGGCAGGCGCGCAAGAGCGTCTCGCCGTCGGCGTAACGGCCGGCCATCAAATGCATCACCGCGATCCGGTATCGTGCGCGGATATCCGACGGGTCCTGCTTCAGGATATTCTGATATGTCGCAATCGCCGCGTCGTGACGCCCTGCCTGCGCGTGCCTTTGTGCCTGCCTGAATAGTTCCGTTATTGACGCCATGGTCCTGGAACGGTCTCTTTTATCTGTCGGTGTGGCGGGCTGTTCCCGATCGATTATGACGAATCGCGCGGCATCCTGTCATGCCCCCATATCGCGTCCATAGATGTAACCAGATATAATAATTGTGCATGGATATCATTAATTCACATAATTGGTGATTTTGTCACTGACGCGCTAAAACGGGTGCAAATATCAATCGCAAATGCTGCCCTGGGAGGCCCCGATGGTTAAACCGATTCTGCAGACCTATCCGGTTATTCACGCCGAGAACGAAGAAGAGCGAGCAAAGCTGCGCCCGATCGGACGCAACAAGGAACGTTATCAGGAGACGGTCCAGGGCTGGCACGAAGTCATCATGGCGGCCGACAATCTCAACTTCTGGGGTGTGGCTACGATCGAACATCACTTCTGGTCGGAAGGGTATGAGGTCGGCCCGGCGCCGGCGATCATGGATGCCTACTGGGCCGCGATTACCAAGAATGTGCGCGTCGGCCAGCTCGGCTACGTGATGAGCATCCAGAACCCGATCCGGGTGGCCGAAGAAACCGCCATCATCGATCATCTGTCCCAGGGCCGCAGCTTCGTCGGCTTCGCGCGTGGCTATCAGAGCCGCTGGACCAACGTCTTCGGTCAGCATTACGGCACCACCTCGACCAAATCCCCGACGGCGGCCAAGAACAACCAGACGGCGGTCGGCGCCGGTTTTGCGCAGAGCGGGTTCACGATTTCCGACAAGGACATCAAGAACGACCAGCACAACCGAGATGTGTTTGAGGAGAATATCGAGATTGTCCTGAAGGCCTGGACCCAGGATTCGATGAACCACAAGGGCAAGACCTGGCAAATCCCTTATCCCGGCGACACGGGTGTTGAAGACTGGCAGCTGGCCCAGGTGGGCGTAACCCAGCGTCTCGGCGCCCTCGACGAGGTTGACGAGAACAACAATGTGGTCAACGTCAGCGTCTGTCCGGCGCCGTATCAGGACCCGCACCCGCCGGTGTTCGTCTCGGGCAGTGGTAGCCCCGAGACGATCGACTACAACGCGCGGATGGGTTTTATTCCGACCTACTTCACCGACATCAACACGGCAGCACCGCTCGGCAAGCAGTATGCCGAGACCGCCGCCGCGAACGGCTTCAACTGGCTGCCGGGTCAGAACCAGAACATCGTGCGCTGGCTGCAGATCGCCGAGAGCTATGACGCCGCGGTCGATGCCGTCATGGCCCATGACTTCGACATCTGGAAGAACTTCTACGCCGCCATGGGCCGCCGGAAGCTCGACGAGGCCGACGTGATCGGTTCGATGCTCGATTCCGGCCTGTACTGCATTGGCACGGCCGAATCGGTCCGCGATCAGCTGGTTGCCCAGTGGGAAGAGATGCCGGCGGAATTCATCACGCTGATCTATCACTATGCGCAGATGCCGAAGGACAAGGTCATCCAGAACATGGTTGAGTTCAACGATGTGGTGAAACCCGCACTCGACGCGATAACCGCGCGCGCAGGCCATGACATGGCCGAAGCCGCGGAATAAACCCGAAGTCATCGGGGGGACGCAAGACGGAAGGGTCGCACATTGTGCGGCCCTTCTGCTTTTCGATCTGAGGGAGAACTGAAATGCTGAAGATTCTGGGGCGTGCGACGTCCACCAACGTGCAGAAGGTGTTGTGGTTTTGCGATGAGGCGGGCCTCGCCTACGACCATGACAACGACATCGGCGGCGCCTTCGGGCAGAACGACACGCCCGAATATCTGGCGATGAACCCGAACGGCAAGGTGCCGACGGTCATCGACGATGATTTCGTGATGTGGGAATCCAACAGCGTGATCCGCTACCTCGCGCGCAAGCACAAAAGCGCGCTTTATCCGTCGGAATTCGAGGCGCGGAATCTGGTCGAGCGCTGGATGGACTGGGAACTGTCGGTCGTGGCCCCGCACCAGGGCACGGTGCTCGTGGGGCTGGTCCGCACGAAGCCCGAGGACCGGGACAACGCGAAGATCGAGGCGTCGCGCCAGGCCTGGGCCCGGGGGATGACCATCCTCGACGGCCAGCTCGAGAAAACCGCCTATGTCGCCGGCGATGAATTCACGCTGGCGGATATCCCGCTCGGGCCCATTGCCCACCGGTTCTTCAGCCTCGACATCGAGCGGCCGGACCTGCCCAACCTGCGACGCTGGTACGACGCGCTGTCCACGCGCCCGGCATTCCA